>JAAWJJ010000076.1 GCA_022796875.1 Eubacterium sp.
CACCCTGTCTGCCAGTGTCCCATAGTACATATCCGCTGCGTCTGTGCAGGAGAAGTCATGCATTAACTTCCCGATTGGCGTATCTCCACGGTAAGCGCCGTTTACATACAGTATGTGCGAACCGTCCTCAAATCTTTCCCTGGTTTCTAAAAAGCACCGTTCAATCGGATAGAGCAGCAGTCCTTTTCCCATTACGTCATTCTCTGTGATAAAGATTACCCACGTTTCCGGTAGCTTGTCGAAGTCATCGCCTTTCTTTAAAAGGTTTGCGTCCATCATGCTGGAGTTATACCTTGCTCTTTTTCTTCCGGCTCCTTTATTGGAGCGCTGTACTTCCACATTCAGTTTTGCCCCTGTGCTGTCCGTAGCCAGGATATCAAGCCTCACTGAGCGGTTCAGCAGGTTTTCCACAAATACCTGGGTGCGGACGTCCAGCACTTTTAAATCCGGCTTTTCCAGAACAATCTGCAATACCAGTTCTATGCTTGCCGTATTTCCCTCAAAACACTTCGTGAGGAAATCATCATCAAGCAGGCGAAAACCTTTGAGCCTCTGTAAATCTTCCTGATGTTTCCGGTCTATCTGTTCCGTTGATGTCAATCTTTCCACCTGCTTTCCTTTCCGTTTTCGTGGCTCCATACTACCATAAGCCTCCCGATTTTACAAGCTGGGAGCCAGCGCATTTCTGAATTCAGGCTTGTTTCCATTACCGTTTTTTGAATCTGCCGTATCTTATTTTTCAGCATACGCTTGGTTTTGTCGCTCATATTTTCTCTGCGGGTCTTCGGACGCCGATCAGGGCGACAAAACCGAGAACAGTCAGCAGGATGATTAAAAAGAGCGAGGTCAGGTAGGAACCGCTGGCATCATACAGCTTTCCGGCGATGGTAGATGCGAAAGAGGCTATGATCAGATTGGTATTGATGATGGAAAAGTTCACAGGATAGTGCGTTCGTCCAAAAAAGTCGCTGATAATTGCAGAATTAGTCGGGGTAACGCCTCCATAGGCAAAACCGCCGGTCAGAAATCCTGCAATAATGAGAGGAAACAGATTTGTACGGATAGCGGCTATGAGGATAAGTCCGGCCGCAAGGAACAGAATCATATCAAGAATCATCGTAAAGCGATTCCCTTTTTTATCAAACAATCCGCCGAATATGACGCGGCCGATTCCGTTCATGATGGATACCAGGCCGACAACCGTGGCGATAGCAGAAGCGGAAATACCGGTTCCGACCTGGGCGGCGATTCCGTTGGCCTGGGAAACGAGAACCAATCCGGCGGCGCTTATGACGACAGTCCAGACGTAATAGTACCAGAAAGCCGATTTTTTTAACATTTTTTTTGAGTCAATATCCAGAGCCGGTTCTTTTACAATTTTTTCGGAAGAAACCGGAGGTTTAAAATCTGCCGCCGGTTTTTGAAAAAATATTCCGCATAAAAACATTCCGAGGAAAATAACAATTCCCAGGACTCGGAATGTGATTCTCCAGGCAGACGGGTCTGTTTCCGGAGTGACGGCTACAAAGAGTTTTCCGACAAGGAAACTGCTCAGTCCGAATCCCATGAGCATGACGCCGGAAATCAGGCCCTGTTTGTCGGGAAACCACCGGGACATGGAACTCATGACGGCATTATAGGCAAAACCTACGCCGAGGCCGGAACAGACGCCGAATCCCAGATAGAGCAAAACCGGCGTGTCCGTTGTAAATGAAGACAGTAAAAATCCGCTCAGGAACAGGCATCCGGACAGTACCAGAAATACTTTTGGGGAAAGCTTTTTGGCAGCGGCTCCGGCAATCAGGCATCCCACGCAAAACATGGCCATAACGATTGTAAAACACAAAGACAGCTGCGCCGCATCCCAGTGAAATTCTCGGTTGATGACGCTTCCCATGACGGACCAGGCGTAAACCTGCCCGGCCAGTAGTAATACGATTACGCCGATTACGGCATAAACAAAACGGTTTGAAGTTTTCATAATTTTATTCTCCCTTAGTTTTTTGTTTTTTCAGAGCATGGCGTAATACCATATTGTTTCATTTTGTTATAAAGCGTGTTGCGCGAGATTCCCAGCGCTTCCGCGGTATATTTTATATTTCCCCTGCATATTCCGAGCGCATGTTCAATGGCCTGCCGTTCTATTTCGGACAGCGGCAGGATGGCGTCCGGTGCAGATGGACTGACGGGGGCAGCGGACGGTTCGGCTGCGTCCGCGGAAATGGCCGTTTCAAACAGTTCATCTTCCAACAGAAGATCATCACTGCAGATCTGATGGCTGTTGGTGATATTGATGGCGCGCTCCAGAACGTTTTCCAGTTCCCGGATGTTTCCCGGCCAATGCCAGGAGCAAAGCTTTTCCACGGCATCTTCGTTTATCGTCATGCGGAGCTTTCCGATACGGGCGCAAAGCACCCGTATCAGGTGTTCCGCGAGAAGCGGAATATCATCCGGACGTTCCCGTAACGGCGGCAATTTGATTGGAAACACGTTCAATCGGTAATACAAATCTTCCCGGAATTTCCCGAGTTTGACATATTCCCTTAAATTTCTGTGAGTAGCGGCAATAATGCGTACGTCTACCGGAACGACTCTGTGTCCTCC
The DNA here is from genome assembly GCA_022796875.1 of Eubacterium sp. Taxonomy (GTDB): domain Bacteria; phylum Bacillota; class Clostridia; order Lachnospirales; family Lachnospiraceae; genus JAAWJJ01. The sequence goes on from JAAWJJ010000076.1 coordinate 2,605, forward strand.
GACCCGGGTAATCTGTTTTTCCTGAATGACGCGCAGCAGGTTTACCTGCAGTTCCACCGGCATATCGCCGATTTCATCCAAAAAGATCGTTCCGCCTGCGGCATATTCAAATTTTCCCTGGTATCCTCCTTTGCGGGCGCCGGTAAAAGCGCCGTCTTCATAGCCAAACAGTTCGCTTTCGATCATTTCCCGCGGAATGGCGCCGCAGTTGACGGCAACAAAACGGTTGCCGCGCCGGCTGCCTGCGTTATGTATGGATTGGGCAAGCAGTTCTTTTCCGGTGCCGCTTTCACCCAGCAATAAAATATTGGAGGCGGAGCTGGCGGCTTTTTGGCCCTCCTGTATCATTTTTTGAAACAGAGGATTTTCACCGACCATATCGTCAAAAACGTATTTTGCCCTTCCGTTTAAATAGGCGTTTGTCTTTAACGTCGGGTTTGTCTTTATGACGTTGGCCTTTGCCTGGTTGAGCTTTAGCTGCTGCTCGATTGCGTTCGTTACGGCGACGACCATGCCCATCAGATTCGGATAAAATTCGGAACTTTCTACAATAACGGTAATAATGCCGCAAAAATTTCCGTCCGCGTCAAAGATTGGGGAGGCCGTAGATGCGGAACGTTTGAACAAAGTGCAATAATGTTCTCCGGCCACTACCTGGACCGGGCGTTTGTCCCGCAGGACGAGGGCCGTAGCATTTGTTCCGGCCGTTTCTTCGTTCAGCAGGGAACCTTTCCGGATGTGGTCTTTTTCATAAGAAGGCATCTGGATCTGTCCGCAGTTTTGCAGCAGGTAGGCTTCTTCGTCATAGAGATGCACGGATATTTCGTCATTGCAGGCGTCGACCAACATCTGCATATAGGGAACGGCAGCGTCGATAATGGCGCCGCGGCTGGCAATCCTCATATCCAGTTCCGCTTTGCTGATCTGAAGCGTGAGTACGTTTTTTTCAAAATCGATGTTATGGTCTTTGCAGCGTTTCCAGGAAGACGCGATAATCGGGCGGACGCACGATTCTATTTTTCCGTATTTCAGAAACGCTTCCCGGGCGTTTTCCATTTTTAAAAAATCAAAAGAAAAGTTACTGGTTGTCATTTTCATAGAGATATCCTCCTGTATGACGGATTAATTGGCCATGCGCAGTCTGTCTTTGTAAGAACGGATGCCCATGGACTGCCGGTATTTTGTAATCGTCCGGCGCGATACTTCAAAGCCGCGCGAAGACATCTGCCTTGCAATATCGGCGTCGCTGAGAGGCGTATCGCCGTTTTCCTGTTCGATGATGGAACGGATAATAGATTTTACCTGTTCTTTTGAATGGCCGGCAGCGGTTTTTGAAGTAAGCAGTGCTTTCATAGGAAAAATTCTGTTTTGGAACAGCATGTATTTTTCGTTCAGCGCGCGGCTGACCGTTGACAGTGAAATTCCCAGATCCTGCGCGATATCGGACTGCGTAAGGGCGCCGGGCGCGATATTATGCGTAAAAAAACTGCGCTGGGCATTTACCAGATATTGGGCGACGGCAAGCAGGGTTATCTGTCTTTGATGAACGGCTGAAATAATGTTTTGCGCGTCGTGGGCATATTTTTTCGCCCAGTTCATCAAATCGGTATTTTGCCGGTTTTCCGTATAAAAACCGTCCAGTGTTAGGGATGGCAGGTATTCGGTCAGGGAAATGACCGGTTCGCCGTTTTCCAGGATTACTTCTATGTCCGGAACGATATACACCGTATCTTCGGAACAGGAACCGTTAAAAGGATAAGGATTTAATTTGCATATGTTTTGTATAGCGGTTTTGATATCTTCCACAGGCAGATTCAGGAGAGTGGAAATTTCCCGGAATTTCCTGTCGGCAACCAGCGGCAGATAGTTTTTTACTATAGAAACGGCGGCGGGCGTGTCGTTTCCGGAGCGGCGCAGTTGTATAAGCAGGGATTCGGTAAGATTTCTTGCGCCTGTTCCGGGCGGGTCAAGCGACTGGACCAGGGCAAGCGCCCGGAAGATTTCTTTTTCTTCTATATGAGTCAGCCTTGCCAGTTCTTTTGTGCTGCAGTCCAAATATCCGCGGGAGTCCAGGGAGCCGATGAGGAAAGAAGCGATTTTCTGCAAAGATAAAGAAGCTTTTGTGCAATGGAGCTGCAAATACAAATCTTCGTACCTGTTTTCCCGCGCGGCTACGTAGCAGACAGGATCATGGTAATCGGCAGGATCCGCGGATGAAGCGGAATATGGCATTTTCCACTCTGCCGTAAAAATCGGATTTTCCGCTTCCCATTGCAGGATCATTTCGCATAGTTCCGACTGGGATGCGCTTAAGACGGACAAAGACTGCTGCTGGTATTGGCTTAAGAGCTGTTTTTGTTGTAAGATTTGTAGCTGTTTCATTTTGGGACACCTCCCCGTTTTCCTGTGTTAAAAAATTTTACTTCCTGTGTGAATTCCTTAAATAAATTATATAAAAATCAGTGAAAGAATGTCTATTGACTTTAAATATGAAAATTTTCTGTGCAGATTGTGGAATCTGTACGGGAATGGCGCGCAAAAAATGAGCACGAGAGATAAGTGTGTCACAAAAAAAGACACGCTTGATAGAAACGACGAAAAAAAGAACTGCTGCAATGTCGGGTATAGTTCTTGCTTATACATAAGTGAAAGCAAAAATGCGGCGCGGCATAATGAAAGGCATAACGAAAAATATAAAAAGAAAGGAAGAGCGGAATTGAGTTTAATCGAATATGAAAAGAAAAATCATCTGGTAACAGTTACCATGAACCGTCCGGAAAAAATGAATGCGCTTAGTGAAGAAATGTTTATCGACCTGAGAAACGCATGGGCAAAATACGAAGCGGACGACGACGCCTGGCTGGCAATTATTACGGGAAAAGGAAAAGCTTTTTGTTCCGGCGGAGATACAAAAATGTTTGCCGACGGATTAAAAGGCGGCGATTTCTTAAGTTATCTGGCGGATATTACCGCTAGGGATCCTTTGATCGGCGGACACCTGACCAAACCGACGATGTCTGTGATCAACGGATATGCGTTGGGCGGAGGATTTGACATGGTACTGGGGACGGATCTGCGTATTGCGTCGGAAAGCGCGAAAATGCAGATCACGGAAGTTAAGATCAACGGATTTTTAATGCTATGGGATAACCTGCCGTACGCACAGGCCGCGGAATTGTTGAGCGGTGCGATGATTACGGGACGGCGTGCGTTTGAAATGGGAATCGTAAACCGTGTGGCTCCGGAAGAACAGCTATGGGACACGGCGATGGAAATGGCGGAAGATATTCTTTCCCGGCCACCGCAGGCAGTATACCATCATCTGAAAGCGCTGCGGGAGATGAAACGCGCGTCTGTGCCAATGCCGTCGCAGTGGCTGCATGAGTATAGTTTTGCAGTTGGCCGTTCCCTGTCCCATACGGAGGACTGGAAAGAAGCGAACAGCGCGTTGTTAGAACGAAGAAAACCGGAATTTAAAAATAAATAGTATGCGAGGAGGAACATTATGGATTTTAAATTAACTCCGGATCAGGAAATGATCCGCGAACTGGCAGAACAGATTGCAAGGGACGTCTGCCTGCCGGAAGCAGAAAAATGCGATAAAGAGCACTATTTTCCGATGGAAACATTTCATATGTTCGGTGAACTGGGACTGTACGGCGTCAATTTTTCGGAAGAATACGGAGGAAGCGGACAGGACAAACTGGCGGATATCCTTGTGGTAGAGGAACTGGCAAAAGTATCGTTAAACCATTCGGCGGCTTATGAAATCGGGCGCGCCTGCGCAGGACTGATCGACCAGGTCGGCAGCAAAGAACAGAAAGAAAAGTACCTGCCGTGGATGATTGAAAACGGTATTTGCGGTTCCGTATGCATTACGGAGCCGAATGCAGGATCCGATGCAGCCGGTATGAGAACTTCCGCAGTAAAAGACGGAAGCGGATGGGTATTGAACGGAACCAAGTGTTTCATTACGGGCGCGGGCGTTTCGGAACTGTACATTGTATGCGCGCAGACGGACAAAAGCCTTGGAGCGAAAGGAATTACCATGTTTCTGGTAGAACCGGATACGCCAGGGTTTTCCATCGGGAAAATTGAGGATAAGATGGGCCTTTGCGGTTCCCAGACCGGCGAAGTCATACTTCAGGACGTAAGAGTACCGGAAGAAAATGTGTTAGGCGAAGTGGGCAAAGGTTTTAAATATGCGATGGCGGACCTGGACGGCGCGAGAATCAGCGTTGCGGCGCAGGGACTGGGCACTGCGGAGGGCGCTCTGGATCTTGCAGTGAAATACGCGAAAGAACGCCAGCAGTTTGGCCGTCCGATCAGCAAATTTCAGGGAATCCAGTGGTATCTTGCGGAAATGGCGGCGAAAATCGACGCCGCAAAGTGGATGACTTACCATGCGGCGTGGATGAAAGACGCGGGACTGCCGTTTAGCCAGGAAGCGGCAATGGCAAAACTGTTTGCCACAACCACAGGACGTGAAGTGGTAAATACGGCTCTGCAGATCCATGGCGGCTACGGCTATATGAAAGACTATGCTCTGGAGCGGATGTACCGTGACGTGAGGATCACGGAAATTTATGAAGGCACGTCTGAAATCCAGAAAGTAGTTATTGCAAACAGTTTGTTAAGTAAGTAGGAAGAAAGGAAATGGGACGCATGAGAATATTAGTATGTATCAAACAGGTTCCGGATACGACGGAGATTAAAATCGATCCTGTGAAAAACACACTGATCCGGGAGGGTGTGCCAAGTATCGTCAATCCGTTTGACGGATTTGCATTAGAGGCGGCGGCACGTATCAAAGATAACAATCCGGATACGGAAATCGTAGTTCTTTCTATGGGGCCGGAACAGGCAAAAGCGGCGTTGAAAGAATGTCTGGCGATTGCGGCGGACAAGGCGTATTTGGTAAGCGACCGTGCGTTTGGCGGTTCCGATACGCTTGCAACAAGTTACATTATCTCCGAAGCGATAAAGGCGTTAGAGGAAAAAGAGGGGAAATTTGACGCCATTTTCTGCGGGAAACAGGCGATAGACGGAGATACCGGGCAAGTAGGGCCGGAGATCGCGGAACATCTGGGGTATCCGCAGGTAACTTACGGCCTGGAAGCGGAAGCGGCAGACGATATGCTGAAAGTAAAAAAGGAAACGGAAGACGGGGCGGAGATGATTGGCGTTCGTATGCCGTGTGTCGTAACGTTTACAAAACCGGCATGGGATCCAAGGTATCCGACCATTAAACGTAAGATGGCGGCAAACAGAGCCGAAATCCCGACCATATCAGCGGCGGATTTACCGGCAATCGACCTTACGCACGCGGGGTTAAACGGTTCTCCGACAAAGGTAAAAAAGACGTTCGTGCCAAAGAAAAAAACGGGCGGGATCAAAATCCAGGAAGAAACGGCAGCGGAATCGGCAGTGAAACTGCTGGAGCTTTTAGACGGCGCCGGAATTGTGTAGAGGAGGAGAAAAAGATGAATACAAATCAGGATTTATGGGTGTTCATGGAAACCAATCCGGACGGGACGGCAAAGAACGTCGGCATAGAGTTATTGACGCCCGGCAGGAGTATGGCGGAAAAGCAGGGCGGCAGGCTTGTAGCCGTAGTAATCGGCTATCATACGGACGCGGCCGTTGAGGCGGCGGCTTCCCATGGCGCCGAACAGGTGATTGTTGTGGATGCTCCTGAATATGAAACATACACTACGGATGCGTATACCATTGCATTATGCAGCCTTGTAAAAAAATACCGGCCGGCAAGCATGCTGATCGGCGCCACCAATCATGGCCGGGATTTGGGGCCGAGAGTGTCCTGCCGTTTGAAAACGGGATTAACAGCGGACTGTACCGCTCTGGATATCGATAAGGAAACCGGCAACGTGGCATGGACGCGTCCGGCATTTGGCGGAAATCTGATGGCGACAATTCTGTGTCCGGATCACCGTCCGCAGATTGGAACCGTCCGCCCTGGCGTGTTTAAAAAATCCGAGCCGATGGAGAACGATGCGGAAATTGTCAGAGAAGATATCCGCGTAGAGGCAAAAGATATCAGGACGCAGGTTCTGGAAGTGATACAAGATATGGATGAGGAAAATGTAGATTTGGAAGGCGCCGAAATCATCGTTTCCGGAGGCCGCGGGGTCGGCGGGCCGGAAGGATTCGAACCGGTGCGCGCATTGGCGAAAGCGTTAGGCGCAACGGTAGGCGCATCCCGCGCCGCGGTAGATTCCGGATGGATTTCCCATGCGCATCAGGTAGGGCAGACCGGCAAGACGGTAGGACCGAAGCTGTATATTGCGTGCGGTATTTCCGGCGCCATACAGCATCTTGCGGGTATGGGAGGATCCGATTGTATCATAGCGATCAATAAAGATCCGGATGCGCCGATTTTTGATGTGGCGGATTATGGCATCGTGGGCGACCTGTTTGAGGTGCTGCCTGTTTTCACGGAAGAATTTAAAAAGCTGAAAATGTAAACATGGGTTGAATTATTTTATATTCTATGAAATACAGTATTTTAATCAAAAAATTTCAGAAAAAAGGAGGAGTTTATGAGTAACGAAAATGGGAAAAAGGTTCAGGCTTTTAATCTCGGAGTCCGCGGATGGATTATCGTAGCGCTTGGGTTTATTACTGCGTATGCATATTCCTGTATGACGTCGGATATTTTGAATGTTACGGTGCCTGTTTGGACGGAAATGGGATTGAATTCGAATCTGATTTATGGGGTAGTAACCGTTGGATGCGTAATCGGACTTATTGTCCAGATTATTTGCGGAAAGCTTACGAAAAAGATCAGCCTTAGGGTTTTTTGGGCGGTTTTTATGTTGCTGAGCGGCGTCATGATCATTATATGGGGACTGGCAAAAACAAATGCCGCATATGCAATCCCGTATTTGGTTATATTTGCGTGCCTGGTTACGTCAACCTATTCATTCTCCATGAATATTATGGCAAACTGGTTTCCGAAAAAGAGAGGCGTTGCGCTCGGAGTAATTACGGCGGGATATCCGTTGTCGGCTGCAACGGGAGTTAAAATCTGTGCGAATTTCATCAGTTCTGAGATCGGAATGAAAGGCTTTTATTTTATGATGGGAGTCATTGTCATTATCGTAGGACTGCTCGTGCTGGCCATTGTACGGGACTTTCCGGAAGAATGTGGACTGTATCCGGACAATAACAGAAACTATGATTTTGAACAGGCAAAAGCGGAGCATGAGAAGCAGCTGGAATATTTAAAGACTTCTTATTGGACAATCGGCAATTTGCTGAAAAATGTCCGTATGTGGATGGTGCTTTTGATCGTGAGTCTGTGCGGATTTGTGGCTCAGGGTATGATGGCAAGTTTCCTCAATTACTTTGTAACGAAAGGGTATGAACCGGGAGCTATTATGGGAATGTTGGCCATATGCGGACTGACGGCAATTCCGTTATCGGTATTCTGGGGTTGGGTAGACGTAAAATTCGGCTCTAAAGTTGCCGGTATGTGTATTTATTCGCTGGCGGTTGTTATGATTATTTTTCAGCTGTCAAATGTACATATTCTGCATATGATCGGACTGCCGTTGATCGGATCTCTGCTCGGAGGGTCTGTAAACATGATGGGATCGTTCTGCTCTTCTATATGGGGACGGTACGATTTCCAGAATGCGTATCGTATCGTAGCTCCTGCAGTAACGTTTTGCTGCGGGATCGGCGTAACGGCGATCGGCCTGATCGGAACAAACGTCAGTTACAACGCGGCGTTTCTGGTAGTATTTGCATTGCTGGTCATTTCATTTGTGTTAATGTGCTTTCTTAAGACCAGTCCGATCGAGGCGCCGGATAAAAAATAGATATATTTTAAAGAGTGCAGATACATTTTTAAGAGTATTGATATATTTTAAAGCGTATAAATACATTTTAAAGTGTAGGAACAGGTATTTCAATGGTTTATAGAACAATTTTAACAGTAAACGGACAGCGGTAAAAAGCCGCGGTCGTGTATCGGCCAACGCCGGCAGAAACGGCGTTGGCTGAATATTTCAAACGGAGGGTTTAGTATGGATTTTTGTTTTGATGAAATGCACTGCGATCTGTAGGAAATGTTCCGTGATTTTGCAGAAAATGAAGTAAAACCGCTGGCAGCGGAAATTGACCGGGAAGAGCGGTTTCCGGAAGAAACAGTAGCCAAAATGGCGGAAATGAATCTTTTGGGGATTCCGTTTCCGGAAGAGTACGGCGGAGCCGGAATGGACAATCTTTCCTATGCGCAATGCGTGGAAGAGCTGAGCAAAGTATGCGCGTCGACCAGTGTAATCGTATCGGCGCATACTTCTTTATGCGCGTGGCCGAATTATCATTTCGGGATGGAAGAACAGCGCCGGAAATATCTGGTTCCGTTAGCGTCAGGGAAGAAGCTTGGCGCGTTTGGCTTAACGGAACCAAATGTTTTATCACAAACGCTGGCCCGGCAGAAATTTACGTGGTATTTGCAATGACGGATAAGGCGGCCGGATCGGAATTGCATCGCAGGCGCTTGGCATTGCAGAGGGGGCCATTCAGGAAACCGTAAAATATGTGCAGCAGAGAGTGCAGTTTGGCAAAAGGAACAGCCAGTTTCAGAATACACAGTTTGAACTGGCCCAGATGCAGGCAAATACGGAAGCGGCAAAATTGCTGGTATATCAGGCGGCGTGCGCAAAGGATGCCGGACAGGATTACAGCCATCTGGCTGCCATGGCAAAACTGGTAGCTTCACAAAATGCCAGCGATACGGCGAGGCGCTGCCTGCAGCTGATCGGCGGATACGGATATACAAGGGAATACCCGTTTGAACGGATGATGCGCGACGCTAAAATTACGGAAATTTATGAAGGGACGAGCGAAGTGCAGAAAATGGTGATTGCTTCCTGGATGGGAGTAAAATAGCCGTTCCAGTTGCGCTATAGCCGTTAAGCAGCCGGACTGATTTGCCGATAAAAAAACAGAGTGTATATAAAATATGTATTGCACGCAAGGAATGTAAATAAGTGCGAAGAAGCTAAAAAAGCGATAAAGAGTAACAACAACCCTGGCGAAAACGGATTTTCGCCGTCAGCTGGATAACAGGGAGGATGTAAATTATGTCATTAATCATTAATACGGCTCTTATGAACGGCACAGAATACGAACCCGGGACGGTAAAGTCGGGAAATTCTTTGTTTGTTGGAAATATCGGCAGAAACGCGAAAGGTGCGAACGCGCTGGATCCTGTTTTTGCGCAGAAGAAAGCGTTTGCGCAAAAACAGGCGATGAAGCTGATTCGGGATGCCTGGGACGGCAGCGAGAAGCTGACGGACAGCATGGCGGAAATGCAGGATACGCAGGCGCAGAAAATTGCGGAATTAAATGAAATGAACGCAGAAAACAAAAATATTGCGGAGAAAAAGGCAGCCTTGCAGGAGGAATATGGCGTTGCTGCAGATTCCGAGGAACAAAAAGACCTTGAACTGCTGCAAAAATATCAGGATAATATACGAGGCGCTTCATTTGACGAGTTTTCGGACGAGGAAATTGCGCGTTTGAAAGAATTGCAGAATATTCCGCGGACAGAATATCAGAAAAGGGTATTGGCGTTAAATGATGAAAAAGGCAGAAACAGCTTGAAAGCGGAACGGTTGCAAAATGAAATTGCGGGCCTGACGCGCAGTATCGCGGAAACACAGAAAGACCAGGTGATTTCGCGGGATATGATAAAAGCGACAGATTCTGCAGGGAAGATCATGGATTCCGCTCAGGAAGAGATCGTGGGCCTAATCATAAAAGAAAGCATGGATAAGATTGATGAAGATCTCGAAGAAGTGAAAGAGCAGGCGGAAGATCTGAAAGAGCAGAAAGAGGAACGTCAGGAACGGATCGACGAAGCGAAAGAAAATCGCGAGGAGCAGGAAGAAATTCTGGACGCGGCTGCCAAAGCGGATAAGATAGACCAGGATGTTAAGATAGATACAGATGATAAGACAAATATAAATGAAGCACAAAAAGAAATTCAAAAGATTCTGGAAGAGTACAATCTGATCAATGAAGATTTGAAAGGGATTAATATTGATTTCGGTTTTTAACGAACGTATCAAAGGAGGGGATTGCCGCAAAACGGCAGTTCCCTTTTCCGTTTATGACGCAACTTATGACATTACTTATGACATAACTTTTACGGGGTGGGGAAAAACGCTGGCAGTCCAAATATTTTCGTCAGGACAGATTTTGTTATGCCTGAAATCCGGCTGTATTTTTTGAATGGAATAGCGTATAATGGAGTCAGTGGCAAATCGGAATTTTCCGACACAACAATAAGTCAAAAAGGATATGGATATGAAAAATACGAAACCGAAATCTAAGAAGAAAAAGATTCTCTTTATTATATTATCTATTGTGGTCACACTAATAATTACTGGCGATTGGATATTGACTGTAATGGTATATAACGAGAATTTTAACCAGCGATTTGAGAGCTATGAGCCGCTTATGCTCTATGTTGATGACTTTGACGGATTGCACCGCACGAAATAT
>JAAWJJ010000077.1 GCA_022796875.1 Eubacterium sp.
CGGACTGCCACTAATCGGTCGAGGGTCTGGCCAGGAAAGAGGAATGGGAATGGCTTTGGAAGAGTATCGGGTTCTGTGTGGAGTTTTGAGGGTATATTTGTTTAGAGTATATTCCTGTGAAGTGGCCTAGTGGCTCAGTTGGTTAGAGCGCCGCCCTGTCACGGCGGAGGTCGAGGGTTCGAGTCCCTTCTGGGTCGTTTCAGAACAATTGTATATGGGATCTTAGCTCAGCTGGGAGAGCATCTGCCTTACAAGCAGAGGGTCACAGGTTCGAGCCCTGTAGGTCCCATTTATGTTCTGAAAAGGACGAGTGCCGATGTGGCTCAATTCAGGCCGATTGAGGAGCGAAGCGAGTCAAGCGGAGGCAGAGCAGGCTGATTACAAATCAGTTGCGAAAGTAAATACGCCGATGTGGCTCAATTGGCAGAGCAGCTGATTTGTAATCAGCAGGTTATCGGTTCGAGTCCGATCATCGGCTTTTACAATATAATATTGTATATGGATGGATTCCCGAGTGGCCAAAGGGGACAGACTGTAAATCTGCTGCAAATTGCTTCGGTGGTTCGAATCCACCTCCATCCATTCTTGTTATTCTTATAACAGATAACAATATCATATATATCGCGGGGTGGAGCAGTCTGGAAGCTCGTCGGGCTCATAACCCGAAGGTCACAGGTTCAAATCCTGTCTCCGCAACTCGATAAGTATAATGCTTATTTGCCCAGTTAGCTCAGTTGGTAGAGCAGAGGACTGAAAATCCTCGTGTCTCTGGTTCGATTCCGGAACTGGGCATTATACAACTTTATATTGTATATGGGATATTAGCTCAGTTGGTAGAGCACTTGACTTTTAATCAAGTTGTCCGGGGTTCGAATCCCCGATGTCTCATTTTTGGATTTGAGCGGAAAAACAGCGGAAAGCCTTGAGAAATACAGGGATTTCCGCTGTTTTTTACTGAAAATATTATGAATGGAAATATAGTATTTCCGCTCAAAATATCATTTTCTGTCATAAAATTTGTCATGGAATTTAGCCTACAGTAATTTGTGCGGATTGTATTATCCAATTCGGCAACAGAAAAGGGGCGAGTATATAGAAATACTAATTCCATTTTAAAAAGCCGGGATTTTTATCGTGATGTAAAAAGCCGCTTTTTCATCTTTTTGCGCGGAAACAGCTAATATTTTAAAAGGAAGAGCCGATAAATAAAGCAGACAAAGAAAAAATAAAGAAATAATAAAAAAGAAATTATTTAAGAAAGAAATATGTAAAGACAGAAATTAAGAAAGGAGATGTCAGTATGCGTATAGAGGCTTATAACCAGGTAGCACAATTATATAAGACATCGAATGCAACAAAAACAACGAATGCTGCGGCAGCTACTTTTAAAGATCAGCTGCAGATTTCGCAGGCAGGAAGAGATTATCAGGTTGCAAAACAGGCGGTTGCAAAAGCATCCGATATCAGAGAAGATAGAGTGGCAGAGTTAAAAAACAAAATCAATGACGGCACATATCAGGTCAGCACAAATGATTTTGCAGCCAAATTATTGGAAAAATACAACGCTTTGCTATAGAAATGGGGATTTGAATGGCAAGTTTAATGGAAAATCTGCTCGAAGTGCTTGAGAAAGAAGATACGGAATATCAAAGCCTGATCCTTTTGGGAAAAGAGAAAAAAGATATTCTGGTCAAAGGTGACATTCCGGCACTTGAGAAGATTACAGTCAGGGAACAGGATGTTTCCAGTGTACTTCGCAATCTTGAGATTCGGCGGGAAAAGATCATGGATGATATGTCAATAGTTCTAAACAAGCCAAAAAATGAACTGACGATAGTAAATATGATTGAAATATTAAGTAAGCGACCGGAAGAGCAGGCCCGCCTGCAGGAATTGAGAGCAAGATTAAAGGATACTCTGGCTGAAATGGCGAAAGTCAATGATCAGAATCAGAGATTGACGAAACAGGCACTGGAACTGGTGGAATATGATCTGACCCTTTTTAAAAGTATGCGTCAGGCACCGGAAACAGCAAATTATAACCGGAATGCTTACAATACAGGAGAAATATTAGGAACTACCGGATTTGACGCAAAACAATAAGAAAGGCAGATAACCAGTTATGGCAAATGGAATGGGAGCCCTTTGGGTAGCAGCGTCGGGACTGCAAAACAGTCAGAACGCATTAAATACAACAGGAAACAATTTGGCGAATGTGGATACTCCAGGTTACGTTCGCCAACAGATATTATTTGAAGATAGAAAATATTTACCTTTTGCGGGTGCAGCAGCAATCAGCAAGCAGACGGCAGGTTTGGGTGTGTCGATTGCTGATGTTCTTCATAACAGGGATGTTTTTTTGGACCAGTCATACCGTACGGAAACGGGGCGGCAGATATTTTATTCAACAAACTATGAAGCGACCAAGGAAGTGGAAAACTTATTCCAGGAAATGAACGGAGAGGCTTTCCAGGAAATTTTAAGCGGGAAAACCAGTCTTTGGGCTGCGTTTCAGGAGTTTGTAAAAGATCCGTCTTTATCCGTCAACCAGACGCTTGTCCTGCAGAAAGCATCTCTTTTTGTTACCCGTTCAAAAGCAGTATATTCCGGCCTGAAAGAATATCAGCAGGAAGTAAACGTACAGATCAACGACGATATAGACAGAATTAATGAACTGGGGCAGACGATTAAAAAATTAAATCTGCAGATACAGAAAATCGAGGCGGGCAAGCAGGAAACCGCTATGAACCTGCGTGACGAGCGCGATATGGCGTTGGATGAACTGTCAAAGCTGGCGAAAATATCCTATCATGAAGAAGCGAACAATATTGTAACCGTATCCTTAGAAGGACAGGAATTTGTGACGGAAGTATCCGTCTATGAGATGGGGAAAGACATAGACAAATCAACGGGACTCATTACTCCGATCTGGCCGCATTTAAAAAATCAGAAAGTATTTAATCTGCAAGGGGAGATCTCTTCAGAACTGAATACGGATATTGGAGAACTGAAAGCGCTCGTTTTGGCAAGGGGTGACAGATACGCGGATTACAGATCCATGCTCGTAAGCGGTGACGTATATGCGAAAGAAACCGGGCAGTCAGTAGCGTTGAATACCGAAGCGGAATTTGACAACCTGATCCATGCGATCGTAACGACAGTCAACGATCTGTTGTGTCCGAATACGACAACACAGGTAAATGATGCGACTAATGAACTGGAATTTCTGGACGGCAACGGCGATATTCTTTACAGGGCAAGCGGCGGAGCCGGCGGCGTTTATTACCTGATGGATACCGACGGCAATGTGATTACGGATGCCGCCGGAAATCGTATAGAAGTCACGGAAGACACGAAGTTTTTGGATACCAATACCGCGTCTACAGGCAGCGACGGAAAGTTGCCGCCGCAGGAACTGTTCTCAAGGATCGGATGCGAACGCTATACGGAAATAACAGGGGCAGACGGAAAAACCTATTATATGTATAATAATGAAGATCTGACCGATACCTCCAAAATGTATACGACACAGTCGATTTTCATTAATGACGTAATCAAAGAAGATTCCAGTATGATTCCGTGCCTGAAGCAGAACGGTGAAGTAAATTACGGTATGGCGGAAGCAATATCCAAAGCATGGTCGAGTAACGACTGGACTTTGAATCCGACCCAGACCGGCAAGTGGTCGTTTGCGAAATATTATGAGCAGATGGTCGGTGAAATCGGAATGAACGGAAAGATCTTTAAGTCTACGGCGGAAGATCTTGAAAATACGGTTTCCACGATTGATACAAGAAGAAATTCTGTGATTGGAGTTTCTTCGGATGAGGAACTGACGAATATGATTCGTTTCCAGAACGGATACAACGCATCCAGCCGGTATATGAACGTCGTCAGTGAGATGTTAGAACATATTATAGAAAGACTTGGTTAGGAGGTGCAAAGAGCATGCCATCAACATTTTTTGGATTAACAATTGCTTCCAGCGGCCTGACGGCTTATCAGGCGGCTTCGAATACGACGGCAAATAATATTTCCAATGTGCAGACAAAGGGATATTCCCGTCAGATAACAAACCGTGTGGCGGCTGCCGCTTTGCGTGTCAATGCCAAATACGGCACGGCCGGTACCGGCGTAGAGGCGGTTTCTATCACACAGGAACGCAACCTGTATTATGATACAAAATACTGGAAAAATAACGCCAGCTTTGGTATGTATGAAACAAGGTACAATTTTTCCAAACAGATAGAAAATTATTTTATTGACGACGGAAAAGCGTCAAACGGGTTTTCTTCCATTTTAAGCACGATGTTTAATTTTTTGGATTCGTTAAAAGGCAATTCCGGGGACAGCAACGTGCGTAAGCAGTTTATTGGCGGCGCGCAGACGTTGGCAACTTATTTTAATACGACGGCGAAAGGATTAGCGGATATCCAGGAAGATACCAATACTCAGGTAAGGGCTACGGTAGACAATATCAATTCTCTTGCAGAGAGGATCGCTATTTTAAACAAGCAGATTAACGTACTGGAAATACAGGGCGGCATGGCAAACGAACTGCGGGACGACAGGGCGCTGCTCATAGATGAACTGTCGAAGATCGTACCGACGACTGTAGAAGAAGTAAAAGTCCAAAATTCCAACTATCCGGACGCCTATACCGGCGCGACCGAATATATTGTATCAATCAACGGGCAGACGCTGGTATACGGAAAAGAATACGAACAACTGGAATGTCGGGCAAGGGAAACAAAAGTAAACCAGACGGATGTAGACGGCCTGTATGACATTGTCTGGAAAACGACAGGCAATACATTTAACGCCGGAGCAAGCAGCAATATCGGTTCTTTAAAAGCGCTGCTGGATATCCGCGACGGCAATAACGGGGAATATTTCCATGGTACAGTAGAACAGGTTACTGTCGGCCAGGATGCCGACGGCAACAGGGTATCCGAAATCAGGTTAAGCGCTCCGTCTATGAAAACCGAATCAGAGCTTACGATCGCAGACGAAAGCAGATTGCTGATTAATAATAAATATTATAATTATACTTCTTTTAAGGCAAGCTACGATGCGGATGGTAATATTGAATACTATACGTTTACACTGGACGAAGAAGTAACGGACGCTTCGGAACTGAATAAGATGCAGGGCGCGGAAGCGGCAGTAGGAACCTTTATTGATCACATGGGCGTTCCGTATTATCAGGCGCAGATGAATGAGTTCCTGCGGAATTTCTGTAAGAGATTTAATGAGATAGAGCAAACCGGGAATTATATCGACAGCAACGGCGATCTGCAGAAAATGGGTTCTTTCTGGATGGCGTGGGACAGTGTGAAACATGAAGAATATGATATGACGGAAAACAATGCGCTTACTTCTACGTCCAATTCCTATTATCGGCTGACGGCAGCGAATATTGCCGTGGCGCGCGCCAGTGTAAAAGATCCGCTGATCTTTTCTACTTCCGTTGACCCGTTAAACGGCCAGGATAAATTTGATGTTGCGGAACAACTGCTGGAATTAAAAAGCAACGAGGTTATGTACCGTGGCTGTGGCGCATCTGAATTTCTGGAATGTATGTATTCCGACGTATCGGTGGATACCGAAGAAGCAAAACTGTTCACACAGAATTATGAAGATATCAGCAATACGATAGAAAACCAGCGTTTGTCCGTAAAAGGGGTAGACGAAGACGACGAGGCGATGGATTTGCTGAAATTCCGTAACGCGTACAACCTTTGCTCGCAGGTGGTTTCCGTTTTAACGGAAATGTATGACAGGCTTATTTTGGAAACAGGCTTATAAAGCTTATAGAGGAGGGAAAGAAAATGCGGATTACCAACAACATGATCGTAAATAATACCAAAGTTAACATGAACTTAAATAAAGTCAATGTTGATATTTATAATAATCAGATGTCAAATCAGAAGAAGATTTCACGGCCTTCCGACGACGCGATAGTAGCGATCCGTTCTTTGCGGCTGAGCGATAATTTAAGCGAAGTTTCACAGTATTATGAAAAAAACATTCCGGATGCGGAAAGCTGGCTGGACGTAACGGAAACAGCTCTGGTAAATATGAACAAGCTGTTGAACGATGTGTATAAAGAGTGCGTGAACGGTTCTACCGATACCTTAACGGCGGATAACCGGAATGCGATTTTAAAAAATCTGCAGGCGCTGCAGGATCAGGTATATCAGGAAGGAAATGCCGATTATGCAGGCAGGACCGTGTTTACGGGGTACAAAACAAATCAGACGCTGACGTTTACGAACGACGAAAACAACACGCAGTATACATTAACGGAAAACTTTACCTATCATGATATAGAAGAAACCAAATACCATGCAAACCTTGTGAAAGTGCCGAAAACGGCGGCCGAAATCGCAGCAGGTATTCCGACGGAAGGCGTTGCGGACAATACGGATCCGACAAAAAGCCCGATGCCGGATATGATAGTCAATGAAAGAATCCGTTTGTCTTATGACAATATTGATACGAATCCGGCGCCTGAGATCACGGTAACTTACAAAGACGCCGCAGGCGTGGATCAGACGCAGACGATTACGGCAACCGTAACAAATTCAAAGGACTGGGAAACGGCGCAGTATCAGATCGGCGACAACGAAGTACTGTTTATTCAGGACACCGGTGAAATTATTGTGGGAAAAAATGTTTCCGAGGATTTGAAAACAAATAAGGCAAATATTGCCGTAGAATATACGAAAACCGGCTTTAAAAAAGGCGAACTGCGTCCGGAACATTACTATGACTGTACGAAAACAGATACCGTATCCGGCCACAGCGTGACCTATACCAAAGAAAACCAGGAAATTACCTATATGATTTCCGCCAATCAGCTTCTGGCAATCAATACGCAGCCGGAAGAAGTATTCGACTCTTCGATCGGCAGGGATGTTCAGGAACTGACGAACATCGTACAGGCAGCGATTGACGCGCATGCGAAAATCACCGAAATAAAAGGCATGATGAAAGAAGCGCAGTATGAGGGAGAAGAAATTCAGGCTCAGTTAAAGCTGTGGCTGAAAGCCGCGGAAAAAGAAGCCGCTTATGCTGATGATAACATGCAGAAAGTATACGGTAATTATGTGACGAAGTTCCAGAATTATATGACAGACGTCAATCTGACGATCACGGACGTAGGAAGCAAGGCCAGCCGCCTGGCGCTGACAAAAGACAGGATGTGCAGCCAGAAGTCGAATATTGAAGAACTGAAATCCACGAATGAAGACAGGGAATTATCGGATATTGTCATTGATTATACGGCAGCATATACCGCATATACGGCGTCCCTGCAGGCAGCCAGTAAGATTAATTCAAGTTCATTGCTTGATTTTCTGTAAAAGGAGAACTTTATGAAATCAGACACAAGGTTATTTGGAGAGATAGATATTGAAGAGGAAAAGCTCATCTGCTTTGAAAACGGAATCATCGGGTTCCCGGATATGAAGAAGTTTTCCCTGATCTATGATTCGGAGGGCAAGAGAAAGCAGATTTCCTGGCTACAGTCGATGGAGGATCCGGAGTTTGCGCTGCCGGTAATCAATCCGTTAGCCGTTAAACCGGATTATGAGCCGATGTTTTCGGAAGAATCCCTGGCGGCATTAGGGGATATTCATGAAAACAACGCTATTGTGTTGACGACGATCACCGTTCCAAAGGAACTTGAGAAAATGTCTGTAAACCTGAAAGCGCCGATCGTGATCAACGGAGAAACCAGGCAGGCGGCACAGATTATCATTGAAGACGACTTTCCGGTAAAATATTTTATCTATGATCTGTTAAAAAAGAAAGCGGGTGAGTAAGAGTGCTGGCATTGACAAGAAGAAAAGGAGAAGCTCTCGTTATTAATAATAACATAGAACTGACGATTTTGGATATTAAAGGGGATCAGGTCAAGGTTGGCATTTCCGCTCCGAGAGAAATTCCGGTTTATCGAAAAGAAGTATATTTACAAATACAGGAGGAAAACAAGGCTGTGGTGAACGCAGACGGTCTGGAAGCGCTGAAAAAGCTTTTATAACCCTGTCTGTAAATATATCCTGTTACGCGAAAACGGAAAAAATTTGTGCGATTTTATAAATAAAATGCCTTTTGCAACCGATAAAAAAAGTGAAAGGTAACAAATTTATATATGTAAAAGGTGATGTAATATCACACGGAGGTGATTAGCATGACAATAGACACAGTAAAACAGGCGTCCGCTGCTTCATATCAGGGAAGTACGGCAAGCAGCCAGCCTGTAAAACCAGCCGATATTGTAAGTATAGGAACAGGAGCAAATGTTTCTCAGACGCCGGATATCAGTTATGAACCGGTGGAGAAAGCCGGAGTTTCTGCTTCCGGGAAACAGCCGGAAGAAAGAGAAGTGACTCCGGAGCGAACAGGCGTACAGAATGAATCCATAAAAAACGCGGTGGAAGAGATTAATCGGCGTACAAATACGGAAGCGATATTCGGTGTCCATGACAGAACCAATCGTGTAACGATTAAGATCGTGGACAAAGATTCCAAAGAAGTTATTAAAGAAATTCCTCCAGAGAAAACGCTTGATATGATAGCAAAGGTGTGGGAACTGGCAGGTATAATTGTAGATGAGAAAAGGTAAGGTGAGGAAATTATGGCTATAAGAATGACAGGACTGGTATCCGGTCTGGACACAGACTCCATTGTGCAGGAGCTGGTATCCGCATATGCAACGAAAAAAGATGACAGCGTAAAGGCGCAGACTAAGTTGTCCTGGAAACAGGACGCCTGGAAAGCGTTAAATACAAAAATTTATAGTTTGTATAAAAAGATAGGCGATTTTCGGTATGATTCCGCTTATAATATGAAAAAGACGACCGTGTCTGATTCTACAAAAGCGACGATTACGGCAGGATCAAACGCAATTATCGGCACGCAGTCATTACAGATTTTGTCAACGGCAAAATCAGAATATCTGACCGGCGGCGAACTCAAACGGGGCGATAACTCAGAAATAACCGGAAAAACCACGCTGGGCCAACTTGGGTATTCGGACGGGGCAAATACGATCTCCGTAGAAACCAAAGACGGCACAAAAGAGATTAAAGTAGACGGCAGTACAACGTTAGAGGAACTTGTAAAACAGTTTAACGATGCCGGCGTGACGGCAAACCTGGATACAAAAAACGGCAGGCTTTTTGTCAGCGCAAAGAACAGCGGCACGGAAAATGCGTTTAAACTGGGCGGCAGCGACAGCGTCTTAAAAGCGCTGGGACTGACGGAAGATTCCGGTGCAAACCGGGTGGAAGCAGAAGACGCCGAGATCATTTTGAACGGTGCGACGTTTAAATCTTCTACGAA
This sequence comes from Eubacterium sp., assembly GCA_022796875.1. Lineage (GTDB taxonomy): Bacteria > Bacillota > Clostridia > Lachnospirales > Lachnospiraceae > JAAWJJ01. The sequence continues at coordinate 9,352 of JAAWJJ010000077.1, forward strand.
CCAGTTTAACGTAAACGGCCTGACCATCAACGTAACCGGAGTAACCGGGGACAGACCGGAAGATGCCCTGACCATTACAACGGAAACCGACGTATCCGGACTGTATGATAAGATCAAAGATTTCTTAAGCGATTACAATGATTTGATCAATGAAATGACTTCCCTCTATAATGCGGATACTGCAAAAGGTTACGAGCCGCTGACGAGTGATGAAAAAGACGCCATGAGCGAATCTGAAATAGAGAAATGGGAAGCAAAGATCAAAGATTCGCTGCTGCGCCGTGATACAACATTGAGTACGGTCATGAGCGGTATGACCAATGCAATGGCTTCCGCCGTTTATATGAAAGACGGCGTTTCGATCAACTATAACAGTATTACTAAGACATATCAGTACAACGGAGAAGACATCGTTGATTCCAGCGGAAAAACGATCACTACTTCGGCTCAGATGAAAATTTATGCAAATGCAAACGGCTTTAAAGCGTATAATTTGTCAAGCTTCGGTATCGCTACGCTGGGGTACCTGAATGCAGAGAAAAACGAGTATAACGCTTATCACATTTACGGTGATGAAGACGATACCAGCACATCCGGAAAGGCCGATCAGTTAATGGCAATGCTGCAAAGCGACCCGGATACGGTAGTCGGATTTATGAAAGGACTTGCAAATAACCTGTACAATGCGATCGACGGACAGATGAAGTCTACATCATTAAGCAGCGCATACGTAGTATACAATGACAAACAGATGGCGATAGAGTACAGCGATTATACAAGTACAATCAAAAAATGGGACAAAAAACTGGAAGAGATGGAAGAGTATTACTATAAAAAATTCTCTGCCATGGAAACAGCATTATCAAAACTGCAAAATCAGACATCTTCCCTGACCGGCTTGCTTGGAGGCTGATTTTAAGGTATACTTGTTTTGTTACGTAGAATTTATAAAACTACACATCACGAGGAGGTAGTACGCAATGGCGCTGAATAAAGGCTATGCTGCTTATGCAAACAGTAAAATCATGACCGCTTCGCCAGCCGAGTTGACGTTAATGTTATTTGAAGGAGCTATTAAATTCTGTAATATTGCGATTGTGGCAGTAGAGGAAAAAGACGTAGAAAAAGCTCATGTTAATATTGTGAAAGTGGAAAATATCATCACGGAATTTCAGAGCAGCCTGAACGAAAAATATGAAGTAGCCAAAGATTTTGCAAATGTATACCAGTATTTGCAGGAACGGCTGATGCAGGCGAACATAAAAAAAGATAAAGAAATCCTGGAAGAAGTGTTGAAGCATCTTCGGACTATGCGCGATACATGGAAAGAAGTAATGAAGCTTTCACGGGCAGAAAAGTGCTCCTAGATAGGAAAAGAAAATGGAAACAATACAGGAAAATTATCTGGAAATTATGATACAGAGCCTTCAGAAAAAGGCGGAAGTATTAGACAGGATCATTGCACAGAATAACCGACAGACAGATGCACTCAAAGATCCGCAGTTATCCGTCGATGATTTTGAAGCGGCGGTAAAAGAAAAAGAAAGCCTGATCGAACAGTTGGATCTTCTGGACTCCGGATTTGACCGTCTGTTTGATAAAGTGCGGGACGCCCTGAAAAGGGATCGCTCGCAGTACCGTGAAGAAATCAAAGTGATGCAGGATCTGATACGCAGAATCACAGAAAAAGGTAATGAGATATCGACACAGGAAATACGAAATAAAGATCTTGCAGTACAGAAGTTTTCTGATATTCGTAAACAGATAAAAGAAGTGCGGACCGGACATAAGATCGCCACGCAATACTACAAAAATATGATGAATCTGAACTATGTGGATTCTCAGTTTTTAGACAGGAAAAAGTAAGTATAAGGTTTTGGTTATAAAGAGGCCGTTGCAAAACAGGTGAGTAATCATCTGTAGAGCAGCGGCTTCTTTGGTTCCAGAAATTATTAATTCAGTTGGTTCAGGCAATCAATTCGTTTTGTGATTTTTGCTTAATTTAATGCACTTCTTCTACCAGATAATTTACTTTTACACCATAGGCAAGATTCCTATCGGCGAACGGAATGGCCTGGTTTAGTTTTTTAGTCAGTTCAATAAAATTCTCAGCAATTAGCCGTATATTCTTATCAGTAATATTTTCAGGATGCAGATTGGTAGCGGTTGTTTTTTGCTATAAGTTGTCTACCCTGATGTTTAGGGGCTGTACATTGTCCTTTAGGGTCTGGACGTCGTCCTTTAAAGAATCCATGTCATTTTTTAAACTTTGTGAATCATTTTTTAAAGAACGTAATTCCGATAAAATCAAATTTTTCAGTATCTGTCATATAGATCGCACTCCTTTTGCCTGATTGCGTTATACTGTTTGAATATGGAGCAGGGTAACAGAATAAAAAATAATTGAAAAAATGCTTTGAGCAGATTCTAACATGCATACATAGAAAAAACAAGATGAAAAATTCATAAATATGGCTCTCAAAATTTTGCTGTGAATAAAAACAAACCCGAAAAGGAAAACATTTGACATAATAAATTGGCATATGCTATTATTTGAAAAAAGTTAGCAATAACTAACAAAATACGAAGAACACCCGAATGTGAATTGTTTGAAACTAATGAAAAATACCTGGAGATTCATTTCTGGTTTAACAAAAAACGCAGAGTACCTTACTCTGCGAATTCATTTTGTATCATCTTTTTATAACAATTATTCTACAAAACATCAAATTATTTGTCAATATCCACATATGGATTTCAATTTCTTTTCTGTTTCCTGCTTTTACCAGTATATGCAAAGGAGCGGGAATATGTTTCCGAATAATACTTCAAATTTAACAGGTGTTTTATTTCTATAAACCGTCAAAATTATAGTCAGAAAAAGGAGGATTTTCTATGTCTAAAAAAGGAGAAAACATTTACAGGAGAAAAGACGGCAGATGGGAGGGACGGTATATCAAAGACCGGACTATTAGCGGAAAAGCGGTATATGGGTACGTTTATGCACGCTCGTACAAAGAAACTCGTCTGAAACTACAAAATGCAGTTCAGGTATTACGCTCAACAAAAAAAATACCGCCGGAAGCCGCGGAGCAGCGAAGATTCCATGCTCTTGCGGAAGAGTGGTTTTGCCATATCCGGCCGCTGGCGAAAGAATCTACTTACAGAAAGTATTGGAATCTCTGGAACTCTTACATTCGCCCCGAACTTGGAGAAATGAAATTTGCCGATATCGAGCAGAATGTACTGGAAACGTATTGTAAAAATCTACTGACGGCGGGAGGGCGGAAAAAAGAGGGATTATCCGCCAAAACAGTATCGGATTCCCTGTCGTTAATTCACAATATTTTTCGTTACCATGCCGACAGAAAAATTCCCGCTCCATGCGATACGAAAAGAATTCTGATCAGACAGCCGGCAAAAGAGATGCGAATTTTCAGTTTACAGGAACAGCAGATTATTTGTGGACATATATATTCCGATTTATGTATCCGGAACGTGGGAGTACTGGTTTGCCTGTTTACGGGCATCCGTGTCGGCGAGG
>JAAWJJ010000078.1 GCA_022796875.1 Eubacterium sp.
ATTTTCCGGATACATAAACGCAGCCAGGCGGAGATCCCGGTAAAACGAAGCCGGAACCGCCGCCTGGTTTGTAACATGTCGCTATTCTTTGATATAATCAATTTCCGTAAGATTAATACCGGATGCAGAAAGTATGACTTTTAACGCTGTATAACGTCTTTTCAGCTTTTTATAAACTTCAGAATCTTTTTCACAGGATACCATATAATCCTGTATTCGGTCAAACTCTTCCACCGAAACCTTTAACATCTCTTTTTCCGTCATATCATCACCGCCTTATTAAAACTTCTACCGGTTGCTACATTATGATTATAGCAAGTTACGCGAAACGTGTAAACCCTGTTTTATACTCTGCCCTGCTGCATACTCTACGACCTGTTCTTATTCCATTTCGTCAATATAATCCGCGATCGCTTCTCCTGCCATCCTGCCGGAATTTACTGCAAATCCCATCGTATTTCCCGGTAACGTAAAGTTATAGCTGTCGCCATAAATCGTATTGGCGTCGCTGCCCGCGCTGTAAAGCCCCGGAATCTTCTTTCCGTCTTTGCCCATTACCTCGCAATACTTATTGACTCTTACGCCGCCGATTGTGCCGTAAGCCGCAATATAGAATTTGCCGACGCGGTATTTTCCTTTTCCGGTAATCGGATGCAGGAACCGCGGGTTTTTGTTAAACTGGGAATCGTATCCGCAGTCGCACATATCGTTGTAATCTTCTATCGTTTCTTCCAGTTTTTCCGCGTCAATCCCCAGTTTTTCGGCCAGTTCTTCGATCGTTTCCGCTTCAAAGTATCCGTCGTATCCGTCTTCCACCGCACGTTCAAATTCCGGTTCCACTGCCATAAACACTTCTTCCGGATGCACAATATCGAAAATATCCGGGCCGTTTTTCTTATAATACCTTAAAATACCGTCGTCCATAATGCAGTACGCATATTTTCCAGGCTGCAAATTGATCGCGTTTCCGGTCCAGGTCGTATTACCCATCATATCTTCGTTCATGAAGCGGTCGCCGTTCTGGTTGATTAACAGGTTCGGCTGGCGCAGTACCGCGTCCAGCAGGAAGTAGTTCATGTTGTCCTTTAACTGATAGATCATTTCAATATTGGCGCCGTATTTTTCCGCGCCGGATTCCCACATCATGTTCAGGCCGTCGCCGCTCGTTCCCGGAACCATGAACGGGAAGAAGTTTTCCCACAGATCTAATCCGAATTCCGATTTGATCATATCTTTATTCGTGCCGAATCCGCCGGTTGCCACAACGACCGCTTTGCCGCGCGCTTCGATCTCTTCTCCGTTTTTATCGGTTGCCAGCACGCCGACCGCTTTGCCGTCTTCCATGATGATTTTGTGCACCGGCGTTTCCAGATAAATCTCTGCGCCCAGTTCTTTTGCCTTTTCCGTCATAATACGTACCATAGGGCCGGCGGCACGAGGTCCGATCACGCCGTTTTCCGGTTTTACGATATGCCAGGTCGCTGCGGATTCCGCAAAATATTTGAAGCATCCTGCAAACTCCACTCCCATATCTTCCAGCCATTCTATCGTATCTGCGGATTTGTCAAAATACGTCTGCACCAGATCGGCATCTACGCGATAATGCGTATATTTCATATGCAGATCCAGCGCTTCGTCTTTCGTAATCTCATAAAAGCTTCTCTTCTGGATTTTTGTACCGATACCCAGCGGTCCCATTCCCATATTTGCCGCTCCGCCCGTCGTATTCGCTTTTTCAAATACGATCGTCTTTAAATCGTTTTCCCCTGCCGTGATCGCTGCCGCCAAACCGGCCGGGCCTGCCGCTACTACGATAACATCCGCTTCCATTTTTTTCATGATAAATTACCTCGCTTTCTTTTTATTTATGTTAACTCATGTTTTTTGCTTACTTCATTTTTATGCCTGTTAATTCACAGTCTTCGCCTGATTTATTTTCATGCCTGTTAATTCATTTTCTCGCCTGATTTATTTTCTTATTCTTTGCCGGCCGTTTAACGTTTTTTGAATTTTCCGCATTTGATCAGGCGGTTCGGCAGCTTCGGCAGCCGCCCTGTCGTCTGAATGACCGCGTCATACTCACATACTTCGATACATTTGCCACACTTCGTACAATCAAACTCATCGATCATATGTATGTAGCCTGATTTTCCCTCGATGCAGTCTGCCGGACAGGCGTCGGCACATTCCTCGCAGCCTTCGCAGGCGTTTGGATCAATGTAAATGGACATAAATGATTTACATACGTCGGCCGGACATTTTTTCTTCTTAATATGCGCTTCATATTCCTCTTTAAACGCTGCCAGTGTGCCCTGCACATATTCTCCGCCGGTCTGCCCGACGGAACATGGTGTGGAAAACACCATGGCGTCTGAAATTTCTTCCATCACCGGTAAGAATTCCGCTTTTCCTTTTCCCTCCGTGATCTCTTTTGCCATCGTATGAAGCTGAATCAATCCCTCGCGGCAGAACGTGCATTTTCCGCAGCTTGTTTTCCTTAAATCCAACAGGCGTTTTTCACCCTCCGCGATGATACATTCTTTATCTGTAATTACGGTAATTGTTCCGCCGCTTAACGCCGTATCTTCCGTAATCTGCTGTTCCAACCCTTCCGGGCCGAATACTTTCGTGCCGATCTCCAGCGCCTTTATTTCTGTCTGCGGGTCTTTTATTCCGATAATCTCCAGCGCGTCCGCTACCAGCTCCTGCACTTTTGTGCCGTCCGCTGCTTTTTTCATTGCGGAATACTTCCCGTATTTTCCGGCTGCCACATAAGTTCCCGGCGTATAAGTTCCCTCCAGCGCTTTCGCCAGATCGATCAGCGTCGCGATATGGTGAATCGGACTCCCCTCGTATGCCCGTACATTGACGAGTTCCAGGGAAACGTTTACTTCTACGCCAGCCTCCTGCGCCGTATGTTCCAGCTGCTCTTTCAACGGGTCTTCACCTTCCGGTAAATACACGTCCAGTTCTTTTGTCCCGATTGCTTTCCCGGCTGCGGCCAGGCCGCCGACTAACAATTCCGGAGCGTCTTTTACCAGCTGTAAATAAGCATGGCGCGTATCGTTATTGTTCAAAGCCGCAACAACCTTAAGAGGCAGGGAATCTTCCTCTCTTTCTGCAAGGACCGTCCGCCATTTTTCCGCTACTTTTTCTCGGTATACACCCTGTTCGCGCAAATTTAGTGCCGTTACTTTTTCTATTATCTGTTCTGCGTTTAAATTTGCCGTTTCTTCAAATACTCCCATCTGCTACGCCTCCTTGCTTTCCGAAAAATCATTCCATAAACGCGGCGCTGCAATTTCCAGACGTAAATCGCATTGCAGGCACCTGGATGCTTCCCCGCAAATTTCCTGATCGCAAATTCCATGGTCAAACAAACGGAAGTTATCGCTTCTGCTTTCCGCGCCGTCGACCTGGGAATTCGCCCGTTCCAGATAACCGAAGCCTTCGACCTGCCCGATATACGGTTCTTTTTCCTCTACCGGAGCCAGTACCTCGCTGATATCTCCGTCGCCGCCCAAATATTTATCAATTTCACTTGCCGCTTCCCGGCCGGAAGCGATTGCCTGGATAACGGATTTTGTGCCGTATACGACGTCCCCGGCCGCAAATATGCCGTCCGTGCTTGTGGAGAGCGTTCCCTCTTTTACGGCGATGCTGTTTGCCCTGCCCAGTTCAAGGCCTGCTTCTTCCGTCAGCGCCGAACGCTGTCCTACTGCAAAAATTACCGTATCCGCATCAATGTGATGTTCGGAGCCTTCTTCCTTTTCGATGATCGCCCTGCGGTTTTCATCAAACGTAAAGCTTTTCACATTCATAAAGTCTACGCCTGTGACATGGGATTTTCCGGTAATCCGTTCAAATGTCTGCGCCGGATGGACCTGAATGCCTTCTTCAATTGCCTGTTCAATCTCTTCTTCGTCCGCCGTCATGGCTTCTCTTGCTTCCAGACAGGCAAGATGAATTTCTTTCGCGCCAAGACGTTTTGCCGTCCTTGCACAGTCAAACGCCACGTTTCCGCCGCCTAATACGATAACCCGCTCTCCAAGTCCGGTATCTGTTCCGAGATTGGATGCCGCCAGGAAATCCGCGTTGATCAGCACGCCCGGCAAGTCGTTGCCCTCCATCGGCAGACGCACTCCGGTATGCGTGCCGGTCGCTATCAGGATCGCGTCATATTCTTTTAATAATTCTCCCGGTTTTTCCACTTTTTCGTTTGTCTGAATGACTACGCCGGCTTCCCGGATTACCGCTGCTTCTTCTTCTATAATCTCACGCGGCAGCCGATAGGACGGGATACCGTATGCCATCTGTCCGCCCACGGTCGGATATGCCTCTTTTACCGTCACCGCATGGCCCTGTTTCCTCAAATAATACGCAGCCGTCATTCCGGCAGGCCCCGCGCCGACAACGCATACCTTTTTCCCGCTGTCCGGAAGCTGCTTGCCTTTGCCTTTCCAGCAGACGCCAGTATCCGCCTCTGCCGCATATCTCTTAATATTCCGGATTGACATTGCCTGATTCAATTCTTTTCTCTTACATTCCAATTCGCATACATGAGAGCAGATATAACCCAGCGTTTTCGGAAACGGAACTTTTTCGCGGACAACTGCCGCCGCTTCCTCATATTTTCCCTCTTTTACATAACGGATATACCTTGGCACGTCCGTTTTTGCCGGACAGGCATTGCGGCATGGCACCAGTACTTCGTCCCGTTTTGCCGTCGTATCCATAAGCTGCAGTTTATCACGAATCGTTCCTGTCGGACAGACTTCCGCGCAGGCTCCGCAAAACCGGCAGTCTGCATCCATCAGCAATTTTCCATGCAGCGTGCCTACATAGGTTTCCAGATCTTTTTTCCGATAATCCAACACTTTTACCCCGCGTAACTGATTGCAGGCCCGCACACAGCGTCCGCACAGTACGCAGCGGTTCATATCATGAATAAACAACGGGTTTTCTTCTACGGATTTAATACCTTTTGTCCGGGTACGCATTCGCCCTGCATTTGCCCCTATGTACTGAATCAGCGTCTGAAGCTCACAATTTCCATATTTCGGGCAGGTAGAGCAGTCCTCCGGATGTCCCGCCATCAAAAGCTCCAGCGCCAGATTTCGCAGTTTCGCAATCTTCTCGCTGTTTGTATGGATGTTTAATCCGTCCTTAGCTTTTAACGTACAGGACGGCGTCACTCCGTCGCAGCCGTCCACTTCCACGATACACATTCGGCACGCTCCAGTATCTTTCAGGTTCGGATGGTGGCATAGATGCGGAATATAAATTCCCGCTTCCAATGCACATTCCAGCACATTTTTATTGTCCGGTACCTCCAGCCGGGTTCCGTCAATCGTAATCACTGCCATGCTATTCTCTCCTTTTTATTTCAACATTTGTCGTTTTCTGATGATTTCATTATATCATGAATCAGGGATTCATGATCACATTCGCCGCTCGCCGAAACCGCCTGCGGCTTCGTTTCGCTTTCGCTCATTATAACACGGTATTTCCTGTTTTTCCTCAAACGCCTGTTGAAAAAAACAGAGGCAGGAAATTTTATTTTCAACATTTGTCGAACGCATATTTTTACTTCGGATACATTTAGAAGTTGTCGGCATATCCTGGGATATGCTATAATGAGCGCAAGTTGGAAGAAGCCAAATTTTCAAAATACTTAATTCAGTGCTAAACACAAGCATACAAAACATTTTCTTACAGATAAAAATCCGTATCGAAATGATAAATGGCCAAAGGAAATTAAGCAGGAAATCATCAGGATGCTTCAATCTAAAAGCGAATGAATCAAACCCATTTGGATTAGTAATTTACCCCAGATAAACAGAAACACCACCTACGTCGCATCTGCGATTTCAGCGGTTCAATAGTATTATATAAAGGTATATGCAGATTGCCAAGGTTCCAACAGAGTTCCAGCAGAAAGGACGCGCTTATGTTAAAACTAAACCAGATCATTGCGCAGCTTGTCGAAGAATTTCAGACCGTCGTTATCAAAGATTATCCGGATGAAAAGAACATCAACCGTGTGGAAGTCCTTTCACCCTATACCGTTTTTGACAAAGACACGCTCTACCTGTGCCAGGATCCTGATTTACTGGCGCAGGATGGCTTTATAAACCCGCTTCCAAAAGACTGCTCCAAATACTATGTCCTGACCGGTTTAAAAAACGATTCTCCGTTTTCCATGATCCGGATCAGCAAAAAAATAAGCAGCCGGCAATTGTTCCTGAAACTGAACGCGTTTTTAAAATACGAAGACCTGCTGGAAAAACAGGTCGCCGAACTGTATCACTGTTTATACGAGGGCCTTGGGCTGAACGGCATCGTAACAAAAGCGGAACAGTTTTTGAATTTTCCGATTTCCGTATGCGACTCCAGCTACAACATGATCGAAACATCGCCCCTTATGAAAAAAATGCCTTACGGTATGGAACAGAACAAGTCCCATGTTTATTTAAACAATTCCGAAATTGAAAGTTTAAAAAGATATAAAGTCATAGACAAAATCTATGCTACGGACAGTGCGTTTTCTATCGTCACCCCGGACCATCCGGATAACCACTGGATTTTCGCCGCCATCCGCATCCAGAAAGTCATGACCGGCTTTGTTGCTATCTGCACCGGAAAACAGGCCCCGGACGACTATGAACTGAGAATTGCCTCTACGCTGTCTGATATTTGTGCCATTGAAATGCAAAAGCATGAATTTTTCCTGACCCGTACCGGATTAAAGTACGAAAATTTCCTGGTCGACCTGCTGGAGGGGAAATTTAACGACGTGAACCTTGTCCATTCACGGATGGAACTTCTGGACAAAAAAATCAACGATTATTTCTGTCTGCTTGTATTTTCCTGCACGGAACCGCATGACAGCAAAATTTTCAACAATACGCATATATCCGCCCTCCGCAGGCATTTTAAAGATAGTATGTCCGTCGTCTATCAGGACAGGGTCGTCTTTTTCCTGAATCAAACCGAACCTGTACTGTTTACGGAAAACTTCTTCGCCCCTGTCGCCGAAGTCGCCTCCTTAAACCATATGAACGTAGGTATCAGCCAGCCTTTCCGGGATATTCTGAAAACAAAAGATTTTTACAGGCAGGCTGCGGATACTATTTATCTGGGTCTGAAATATCTGCCTGGCGAAACTCTGTATTTTGCCGACAGGCTGACCCCCTATGCACTTTTTTCCGGCAACTCTTATGAAAAGCTGTCCGCCAGTATCCATTACATGATCTATCTGCTGCAGGAGTATGACCGGGAATTCCACACGGAATTTCTGCTGACGCTGCGCTCCTACCTCGAAAACGACCGCAATGCCACAAAAACGGCGGAAGCCCTTCATATCCACCGCAGTACGTTTTTCTACCGCGTAAAAAAGATAGAAGAGCTTCTCCATATTTCGATTACCGATTCCAGGCAATTATTACTATTTGAACTTTCTTTCGCTATCTGGGATTACCTGGCGTAACGCCGTCCGCGTCGCCGCCGTCAGTTCCAGGCGTCCCATCATCTGCACCGCCGGTTTCATCCGCAGTATCGGTTTCTGACGTTTCACCGGTTTCGTTCCCGCCGCCGGTTCCGGAGTTTTCTATATCCACATTTTTGTATTCCACATATCTATTAAATGCAATCGGCTGTTTGCCCTCATGCGCTTTTGTCATAAAGCTTTCCCAAATATTCCCCGGATAAGTGCTGCCTGACAGGCCCGGAAGTTCCTGCGGCATATCATAACCGACCCAAACGCTCGTTGTATAATAATGGGAATACCCGACAAACCATCCGTCTTTATTATCGTTTGTTGTTCCGGTTTTTCCGGCGATCGGCTGGCCGCCCGCTTCAATTCCGCGCCCGGTGCCGTCCGAGATCACGCTTTCTAACATACTCGTCATCATACGGGCCGCATTTTCCTTATAGACATTTTTTTCCTCTTCCTCCCAGTTGTAAATTTCCGTACCGTCCGACGCAGTAATCTTACGGATGCAGTCGGGCGCGCGGTAACTGCCGTCGTTTTCAAGCGCGGCATAGCCGGACGCCATTTCCAACGGCGACGCTCCCGTCGTAAATCCGCCCAATGCAGAAGTCAGCCTATAATCGGAATCCTTTATTTTGGAAAACCCCATTTCTTTTAAATAAGCCAGTCCCGCCTCCGGACTCAATTCTTCCAGTAACGTCCAGGCAACTGTATTTTTGGAGGAAGCGACCGCACTCCTTAAGGTAATCTCGCCGGAATAAGCGCCGTTGGCGTTTTCCGGCCCGTCTTCAATCGGCGCGTCCATAACGATACTGTCGGGCGTCATCCCCCGTTCGAGCATCGGCGTATACACAAGCAACGGTTTGATCGCGCTGCCGGGCTGCCTGAAACTCTGGTAGGCCCGGTTCAGCGTATATCCTTCCGTTTCCTGACTTCTGCCTCCGACGATCGCGCTTACGCTCCCGGTCTGATTATCAATACAGACCGCCGCCCCCTGCAATGTAAACGTTCCTTCTTCGTTTGTTTCCGTAAATTCGCTCAATCCGACGTCCAGTGATTCCTGCAGCATACTTTGCAGGTTCAGATCGATCGTCGTATCAATCCGGTAACCTTTAGTAAACATTTCCTGTTGGCACTGCGCATACTGTTCCTCATATTTTTCCTGATACTTCGCCGCCTCTTCTTCGTCGCGGAATTCTGACTGAAACTGAAATCCGGACTGTTTCATCAGCTGTCGGATTGCACAGTAATAAATATAAGTTTCCGCAAAATTGTTTTTCTCGCGTACTGCGGGAGTTAATACAATATCCTCCTGCTTTGCCTGCGCGCAGGCCGATGCCGTGATGTACTGCCCCTCGTGCATATTGTCCAAAATCCTGTTGCGCCTCTTCAGCGTATTTTCCGGATGTTCCAGCGGATCGTACAAAGTGGGATTATTAGGAATCGCGCACAAAAAAGCAATCTCCGACAGGGACAAATAGTCCACATCCCTGCTGAAATAGCCGCGGCTGGCCGCTTGTATTCCATAATAACCGTTGCCAAAATATATATTATTCAGATAATATTCCAGGATTTCACTTTTACTGTATTTTTTCTCCAGCTCAATCGCCAGGAAAATTTCTTCCATCTTCCGTTCCCACGTTTTATCCTGGCTTAAAAATACGTTCCGCGCAAGCTGCTGCGTAATCGTGCTTCCGCCCTGCGTTACTTCTCCGTTGCGGATCATTGCAACAACCGCCCGCAGGATCGCTTTATAATCCACGCCTTTATGCTGGTAAAACTTTTGATCCTCGGTACTGATTACTGCCGCCTGTATATTTTCCGAAATCTGATCCAGTTCCAGATAATACACATTTTTTTCTCCGCTTACCTGCGCGATGCGCGTACCGTTTGCATCAAAAATTTCACTGGTCAGTTCGCTTTTGAAAGTTTCAGGATTCGATTTTGCCACAAAGGATTTTGCCTCCTGCTCCATTCCCTGGATAGCGGCAGCATAACCACCGAGATAGTAATAACACAAACCGGCGACAATGATTGCCAAAAGCACGATCTGCACTCTGATAAAACGCCAGAAACGGCGGTATTTCTTTTTCTTCTTCTTTTTTGCCATAAAAATTCCTTACTGCTTATTAATGCTTTATTTGCCGCAATTGATTCCTCTATTTGTTTTCACTTTGGCCGATCGGTCCCCGTCCATAGGAACGCCCGGTCTGATTTATAAAAGTTTCCTGGCTTTTTAAAGTCGGCCAGATGCCTTCCTGCATATGCTTTAACATCAGCCATGTAAATTCATCAGACTCCACAAATCCGCCTTCCGTAAACCACCAGCGGATACTTGTCATCATGGTAGACAAAAACAAATGCGTATACAAACCGGAAAACTTTTTCTTCTCCGTACGGATTCCGCTTCCGTCCAGAATATGCCCTGACAGTTTTGCCGCTCCGCCTTCTATCATTTCCTGGAACACATCGCGGTCCGGCAGACGGATGTTCCAAAAGATCAGATATTCTTCTTTGTGTTCCCGCATCTGCTCCAGGCAAATCTTTAACTCCTGATAATAACTGTCCGTATCCAGTATTCTTTTTTCCAGAAACGTCACTTCCAGATTATCTACAAATCCCCCGATCAGTTCGTCCGCATAGCGGTTTTTTAAATCATATTTGTCTTCGTAATGTTTATAAAAAGTAGAACGGTTGATCTTTGCTTTCTGCGTAATTGTTTTTATGCTGATTTCTTCAAATTTATGCTCGCAAAGACAGGCCAGAAAGCTGCGCTTGATAGCCTCCCTTGTCTTGATAACCCGTAAATCCGTTTTTCCCGGATATCCACGTTCTTTCATTTACTTCCCCCACATGCTGTTTCCTATTCGACAGTATAACACAGATTTCACCGCAGCGGCGACGATTTTTACGCATCCCTGCAAACAACAGGAAAAGTATACTTTATCATAAAATCGTTCACATCTTCCGCCGCAATATGCGAAACAACTTCATAATCATATCCATCCCCGGTTATGGCGTAATTATGCCGGTCTAAATAAAGAAAAATCTTTTCTATCGTCGCCTTTACCGCATCCGGATCCCCGTAACCGCCGCAATGATATGCAACTACGTATTTACCAGCCGGAAAACGCCTGACCGTGGAAAGCTTTTTGCACTGCGTTTTTGTAATCTGGCTCCCAAACTCCGTTTGCATGCAAACCCCTTTTTCAAAAAAAACGCCCGACAGGACGGAAATTACCGGATATCCCAAATCTACTCCGTGTTTTTTACAGTTTTCCGTATGGAGATTCCAGCATTTTGAAACTTCAAAAGGAGTGGCCACATAAGACAGCGGGGCGAAAAACGGCGTTACAAAAAAATACTGTTCCGGGAGGTCGGTTACGGATATCTCCTCTTTATCCGGCCGTACCGCATCCGCCGTTATATCTATAATTTTATTTGTTACATTTAACATGCGCTTATATTCCTGTATTTTTTCTTTCAAATGCGCCTGCCGTTCCGTCAGAAACTTTAACGCGTTATCCGTATTCACATGGTCTAAATAGGTTTTTATCTCCTTAATGGGAAAATCACACATTTTCATCATAAAGATCATTAAATATTTATAATACTCGGAACGGGAATAATAGAAATAACCGTTTTCCACGGATTTTTCTCCATGCAGCAGACCCTGTTCCGTATAATAATAGATGGTTTCTTTCGTGGTATTGCACATTTTCGCAAATTGCCCGGTTGTCAGAAAAGATGTATTCATAAATTTTTCCCACTCCTCGCTTGACTATGGGGTTACACCATGCTTTATAGTATAAATGCAAACGAAAATTTTTTCAATAAAGATTGTGGAAGGAGAGAAATATTATGAAAAAAAGATTAGCGTTATTAAGCGCCGTACTGGTAATATCCGGTATGGCTACGGCATGCGGGCAAAAGACAGAAACTGCCGCGCCAAATGAAAACGGATCCGCCAACACTACGGAAGCATCTGCCAAAACCGAAAGTGCCGAAAATGGAAATTCTGAAAATGAAAGCGCAGGAACCGAAAATTCCGGAAATGAAAACGCAGGAACCGAAAGCAGCGCTGTCCAGGAACCAGGAAGTGAAAATTCTGCCGACAATGAAGAAGCGATACGCACCCGGAACAAAGAAACCATACATGCTCTTTTAAATTCCATCGAAAGCGAAGAGGGATTCTATGCCGAAAACGGGATCCGTTCCCTTCCGTTCTTCCCTGGCGGCGGCGCTTACTGGGTTGGAAAAGAGGCTATCCGCAACAATTCTGCGGCTAACGCGGAACATTTCAGCGGTTTTGCATATGATTATATTGATATTCACGAAACACTGGATCCCAATATTTACTGGGTGGAATGCGGCGGCAAAACAGACAGTGCGGATCTTTCCGACGACGCTAAAAACACTGACACGGCTTCCGCCACTTACGAAACTTCTTATATTGACTATTTCGAATTCGATGATGAGGGAAAAATTCTGGAATACCGCGAATATTTCAGCCCGCTGAACCTGTTCCCGGCTCTCGGCATTGATACGCCGGAACTGGAAATGCCGGATTACTCCGTTACCAAAGAAGAGGCTTACGCCAATAAAACGGAAACCTCATCCGAAACAACTCTGGAAAACGAGGAGGAAGCGCGCACAAAAAACAAAGAAACCATACATGCCCTTTTAAATTCCATCGAAAGCGAAGAAGGATTCTATGCCGAAAACGGAATCCGTTCTCTTCCGTTTTTCCCTGGCGGCGGCGCTTACTGGGTCGGAAAAGAAGCTATCCGCAACAATTCTGCGGCTAACGCGGAACATTTCAGCGGTTTCACATACGACTATATCGACATCCATGAAACCCTGAACCCAAACATTTACTGGGTAGAATGCGGCGGTAAAACGGACAGCGCAGATCTTTCCGATGATGCCAAAAACACTGACGCAGCCTCTGCTACGTACGAAACATTTTATATTGACTATTTCGAATTCGATAACGAGGGGAAAATTCTGGAATACCGCGAATATTTCAGCCCGCTGAACCTGTTCCCGGCTCTCGGCATTGATACGCCGGAACT
>JAAWJJ010000014.1 GCA_022796875.1 Eubacterium sp.
TTCACATCTCTTTGAATGTTTTTTGTGCTCCTGATTCCTCAGGCGCACCCCTCAAATCTTTCAAGGTTATTCCACTGTTCAGTTATCAATGTCCTCTGCAGCTTCTTTCAAAACCGCTGTTTGTTTTTGTCGTCAACCGACAACTACTAAATATTACCATAACCAATTGTCTTTGTCAACAACTTTTTTTATTTTTTCTTTTTGTTTTTTTGCTGTGCGACAGCTTGTAAATATTACCATATTTTACAATATCTGTCAACAACTTTTTTTATTTGCATTTTCATGCATGTTTCCGAACAAAATTTGCAATTTTGTTCGGAAACAGAGCGGAGAAGGAGGGATTTGAACCCTCGCGCCGCTATTAACGACCTGCACCCTTTCCAGGGGTGTCCCTTCGGCCAGCTTGGGTACTTCTCCATTTGTCCGAATATATCATATATTCTGTTTTTTCATATCTATAATATGAAAGCGGAGAGAGTGGGATTCGAACCCACGCGCCCTTGCGGACAAACGGTTTTCAAGACCGCCTCGTTATGACCACTTCGATATCTCTCCCTAATGCATTTTTAATCAGCACGAAACATATATTACCATCATTTTCTGTTGATGTCAACACTTTTTTGACAGGAATTTTCAATAAAAGCAGATGCAATCAGCAAATCTTCTTTCGTTGTTATTTTAATATTCCGATAACTCCCTTGTATTAATTTCACCTTTTCACCGGTTGCATGTTCCAATATCATGGCGTCATCCGTTATCACATCCGCTGCGTGTCTGGCGCCAAGCACTGCGGCGTAGGCGGCTCTGATCTTCTCAGTGGCAAAAGCCTGCGGCGTCTGAACCTGCCACAAACATTTCCTATCCGGTGTCCGAACGGCATAATTTTCCTGATCAGTCACTTTTATCGTATCTTTTACCGGCATACCGACAACGCAGCTGCCTGTTTTTGCTGCTTCGCTCATTGTTCTTTGAATGATTTCCTGTGTCACGAACGGCCTTGCCCCGTCGTGAATCAATACATAATCACTTTTTACGTATTGCAGGCCGGCCCACACGGAATCATAACGTTCCTGCCCGCCTGCAACAATATTTTTTATTTTTCTAAAACCGTATTTGTCTACAATTTCCGTACGGCAATACTCCAGGCTGTCCTCGCCCGACACCAGTATAATATGATCTACCGGACTTTTCTCAAACGCCTCCAGTGAATAACAAATTACCGGTTTTCCTGCCAGTTCCAAAAACTGTTTTGGACAGTCGGTCCGCATACGGCTGCCTTTCCCCGCCGCCAATATAATCGCGGTATATTCCTGTTTCATATTTTTTCTATACTCCCAATATCCATGCATAATTACAAACATTATTACGAGTCAAATCAGTTTCAGATTTGGCACTGCGTTCAAATCCAGTCCGGAACGCACTCCCGCCATATATTCATAGTAAGCTTCTACGCCGATCATTGCGGCGTTATCCGTACAAAATACCGGCGACGGATGATAAAAATGCACGTTTCTTTCTTCACATGCCTCCCGGATTGCCTGCCGGATCGCTCCGTTTGACGCCACGCCCCCTGCAATCGCAAATTTTTCCACCTGAAACTCTTCTATCGCCCTGACGGCATTCCCTACAAGAATATCGCATACCGCCTGCTGGAAAGAAGCCGCAATATCCGCTTCGATATAAGGTTCATTCTTCATTTTACATCCGTTCATATAGTTTAATACTGCTGATTTCAAACCGCTAAAACTGAAATCATAAGGTTCTCCAGTTACTTTTGCGCGTGGAAAACGAATCGCGTTCGGATCTCCTTTTTTTGCCTCTTTTTCTATTTTCGGCCCGCCCGGATAACCAAGGCCGATCGCCCTTGCCACTTTATCAAACGCTTCTCCCGCCGCATCGTCACGCGTTCTTCCGAGAACTTCGTATTCCAGGTAATCTTTTACCCTCACCAAATGCGTATGTCCTCCGGATATGACCAGGCATAAAAACGGCGGTTCCAGTTCCTTATTTTCAATATAGTTTGCACAAATATGGCCTTTGATATGATGTACGCCGATCAGCGGTATCTTAGCGGCATAGCTGATCGCTTTCGCCTCCGCTACTCCGACTAACAGCGCACCTACCAACCCCGGTCCGTAAGTTACTCCGATCGCATCAATATCATCCAGCAACATTCCGGCTTCGGATAATGCCGTTTCGATGACCTGATTTATTTTTTCAATATGTTTTCTGGAGGCGATTTCAGGAACAACGCCGCCGTAAAGCGTGTGCAAGTCAATCTGAGAGGAAATAACATTGGAACGGACGTTTCTGCCGTTTACGACAACTGCCGCCGCCGTTTCGTCACAGGAACTCTCTATTGACAGAATATTGATTTCTTTTTTTTCAATATCACTCATATTTTTTCCCTTTATTCTACCGCATCAGGAGCCTCTGCCAGCCGGAACGCCAGTATTTTCCATTCGCCGTCTTCATTTTTCCGCAGCACATATTCCTGATAGGTCTTGCCTACTTCCGTACCCGTCTTCATCAGATAAACAGAAGTCAGATATGCGTATTCTTTTCCCTCTTTTTCTTTTATTTCCGTTTCATTACTGCTGCCTACCGTCACATCCAATACGGTCCGTTCATTAACATGGTATTGCGCAATCTCTGCCTTTACACTGTTTACCTGATCTTCCAGCGAGTTATTCTGCAGCAATTCCTCATCAAGAAGTGTACGCTGCATCTCCACCAGTTTCTCAATCTGCTTGTCTTCACAATTTTCATTGTAGTAACAAACCAGAACGCGGTTATAATCTTTGACTACTTCGCGCGGCGTAGGCGGATAACTCTCCTCCCAGTTTTCCGTGAGCAGGCTTTCCAGTTCCGACAGATTATCCTGTTCTTTCCTGACTTCACTGTCCCCACCCGAATGAGTGGAAAGATAAAAATAATAACCCACTGCCAATCCTACGCAAACCGCCGCCAGAACGATAATCTTTACATATTTCATTTTCATTCCTCCTCAAAAACCAACTCCAGGCTCTTCCCGTCTTTTCCTAAAAAAGAAGAAGGAAAAATCTTCCTGACCTCATCCATGTAGCTTTCCGCCTTTACTAAAGAAGGACTGAAATGCGTCAGCCATAATTCCCGTACGGAAGCCTCTTTCGCTAATGCCGCTGCTTCATAAAAAGTCATATGCCGGTACTGTCTGGCTTTTTCTATTTTTTCCTTTTCCGCATACATTCCTTCGCAAATAAACAGATCCGCCTCTTTTGCACATTGCGAAATCGCCGGTGTCGGCCTCGTATCCGTGCAATAAGCCAGTTTAATCCCCTTTCGCGGCTGCCCCAACACCATTTCTGGAGTATATCGCCTGCCGTCGCAGTCTATAACCTCGCCCTTTTGCAGACGGCTCCATATTTTCTGCGGTATCTGCTGTTCTCTGGCCCGCTCCGGTGAAAACCTGCCCGCCCTCGGTATTGATACGGTATAGCCGTAACAGGTCACATTGTGATTGACCCGAAAAGCACGGATCTGATAACCGTTTATTTCAAAATCCGCCTGCCGTTCCTCTATTTCACGAAATTCGATCGGAAACGGCAGTTCCGGCGCGATCGTCCGCAGTGCAGTCACGACGCGTTCCAGCCCTTTCGGCCCGATCATAACTAACGGTTCCGTTCTTTCGGCGTTTCCCATCGTCAGCAAAAGTCCCGGCAGTCCGCTGATATGGTCTGCATGATAATGTGTAAAGCATACAATATCGATCGGCTTAAAACTCCATCCCTTTTCTTTGATTGCGATCTGTGTTCCCTCCCCGCAATCAATCAGCAGACTGCTGCCGTTGTATCTGGTCATACAGGAAGTCAGCCATCGGTGCGGCAGCGGCATCATCCCTCCGGTTCCCAGCAAACATACATCTAACATTTATTTTCCTCCCAAATCATCTGTCGCACAGCTTTCTTTTTTCTCCCAGACCATCAGCCATGCGTCTTCTTTCGGCTTTTCATAAAATCCTTTTCGAAGTCCGCATATGGTAAAACCGTATTTTTGATACAATTGAATCGCTGGAGTGTTGCTGATCCGGACTTCCAAAAAAATTTTGCAGATTCCTCTTCTTACCGCTTCCAGCAACATTCTTTCCAACAACCGTCCGCCAATCTGCCGTCCGCGAAATTTTACCGCCACTGCAATATTAGTAATTTCGCCTTCATCCAGCGCCTGATATAATCCACAGTAACCGACAATTTTCCAGCTGCCGGACTTTTGTAGTTCCGTCGCCGGATTTACCGGACTTTCTTCCGCTTTGCCGCCTGTTTCTCCGGCAATCTCCTCCGCCGCCAGAAACAACGTATTATCCATATGCAGCGCGTCCGAAAAACTTTTTTCACTCCACGGAACCGAAAAACATTCCGCTTCTATTTCGGCCAGTTCGCCAATATCGTGTTCGTCCGCATTTCGAATATTTATCATGCGCCCGTTTCCTTTTTCCTCTCCGTTTCCATCCGTTCCCGCTCTGCCTGTGAAAGCCTGAGATAGTCGGGTTTGTGATCTTTTGCCTGCTGCATCCTTCCTTCTTTTGCATAACAAAAAGCAAGGCTGACTACCGATGCCGCGCGTTGTTTATTATTGTTAGGCGGCGCGAAATAATACGGCACCGCAATATGGTTTTCTATATATTCCGTAAATACGGGTACGCCGTCCCCCAAAAATACAGTTTCCCTGCCCAGGGAATTAATTTTTTCAATGATTTCTCCGATATCTGCCGCGCACTGAGGCAGTACGGTATGCATGGTACGGTTTTCAAATTCATACAATCCGGTATAAACCTGGTTCCTGCGCGCATCCATTAACGGGCAGACCATACTTTTGCAGCCTGCCAGATTATAGGCAAGTCCTTCCAGCGTCGGAATATGGATCAGCGGCTTTCCCAACGCCAGTCCCAGCCCTTTTGCCGTTGCGCTCCCGATCCTTAAACCGGTAAAAGAACCGGGACCGCCTGCCACCGCAATCGCATCGACCGTGTCCAGATCCAGTTCTATCATTTTTGCCATGGTATCCAGCATAGGAAGCAGTGTCTGAGAATGAGTTTTTTTGTAATTTACCGTATATTCCGCTAACAGATTATCATCTTCGGCAATCGCAACGCTCGCAACCAGTCCCGAACTATCCAATCCCAATATTTTCACGCTGCATTTACCTCCTCAATGACGATCCTCCTGTAATCAAATCCCCTGTCCGGATCTTTTTCTATGGTAACTTTTGTATAGTGTTCCGGCAATATTTCCTCAATCAGATTGGCCCATTCTATCATCGTAAATCCGTCGCCGTAAAAATAGTCTTCATATCCGATCTCTTCCATTTCCTCAATATCGCCGATCCGGTATACGTCAAAATGATAGAACGGCATCCTGCCTTCTTCATACACCTGAACGATAGTAAAAGTCGGACTGCAGATCGGTTCCATTATGCCAAGTCCTTTCGCGATCCCCTGCGTCAGGACCGTTTTTCCCACGCCAAGATCTCCGATCAGCGAAAACACGCTGCCGGCCGCCGCTTTTTTCCCGATTTTTTCTCCCAGCAAAAACGTTTCTTTCGGGGAATAGGTTTCTATCATCATTTTATGTCTTCCTCCTGTGGCGGCTAAATCTGATAAGAATCAATTTTATTATCAATCAGATCTGCTAACGTAACGCTTTCCAGATATTCGTCTATGATCTGATCCAATTTCTTCCACATTGGCAGCGTAATACAATCCTGTGCCCGCGAACAGTTTTTTTTACCGTCCAGACAGACCACCGGAGAAATGCTGCCCTCCGTTAATTTCAAAATAGAACCTACCGTATACTCCTCCGGTTCTTTTATCAACTGATATCCTCCGAATTTTCCTCTGCTGCTTTTTACCAGTCCCGCCCTGTTCATAATCGCCATAATCATTTCAAGATATTTCATCGACAGTTCCTGCCGCACCGAAATATCTTTCAGGGAAATATAATCTCCCTCTTTCTTATGCTGTGCCAGATCAAGCATTACCCTTAATGCATATCGCCCTTTTGTTGAAATTTTCATCTCTGCCTCCGTTTTTATAAATAAGAAATTCCTGGAGTAATTCCGAGAGTATATGATGTTAAGAATAACTCTTTTGCCGCAGAAAGTCAACGAATGTCGCGCGGCATGTCGGGAAATCGCTTAAAAATCAGTTGATTTTCACAGTGTGTGGAAGCAACTGACAGCTTCGTTGTTTCTTTTATCGAACGGCTTTCTTCATAAATTTCCAAATATAGTGATATAAAAAATATTATCAGAACATTTGCTTTGTGGCTGCGTACGGCAGATGGTACAAAATATGCTGTCCTGCCTGTTTTGTGCCGTCTGCCTGAAAACATCGACAGTAAAATGTTCTGGCAATATTTTTGTAAGCGTAAGAAACCGACGTACCGGCAGTACCTACAGTTCCCTCAAATATTTCAGAAGTCTGACAGAATCAGGAAGATATTTCACAAACGCGGAGTGTCAGGCACGTACAAAATAATAACCAATTGTCCTTGCGGAAGAAAATGAAATTTTCTTAGCGCTCTGTGCCTGATCAGCAATTTGAGGACAGGGACGTCCTCAAAAGCCCGAGTGCGCCCGGACGGCGCATCAAGGGCGGTTGCGTATATAAAAGTAATCCTGGCAGAGCGGTTAGAAAATCCATTTGATGGAGCAGGCAATTGTTATATTTTGTACTGGCCTGACAACATACATATGAAATCAATCTTTCTGATGCTGCCAACTTCTGATAATATTTTTTATATCACTATATTGCAGAAGTTTTGATAAAGCCGTTGTGATAAAAAATGGTGAAACTGTCAACGACTTTCCCACTCTGTGAAAATCAACTGATTTTTAGCGATTGCCCTATGAAGCACGCTCCGTCACGATTCCGCTCCGTTTCCGTTCAGGCGAAATTGTTCCATCTCTTCTGCAAGCTGTTCATCCAATGCATCAAACAGATAAGAACCGCTTTTTTTGTGTCGGACAAGATATTCCGCTTCTAATTCCCGCTTCATCTGTTCGATCTCCAGTTTCAGTTCCCGCGAAGACAGCAGGCTGCAGCCCTGTCCACGGATGATAATCTGTTCCAGTCCGTCGGAAGTAGCTACCGTAACACGGTATTTCCGCCCGATTTCATGCGCGGTTTTTTCAATATACTGATCCGCCGTTTCCGCTTCTTTCGTATAAACAACCGTAATATTATGGTATTGAAAGACTTCCTCTTCATGCCCTTCCACACGGTACGCGTCAAATACCAGTATTACATGGATGTTCCGATACCCCTGATAATGGCTGAGGCAGTCCGCCAGCTTGTCCCTGGCGCTGTCAATATTCTCTTTCGCCAGTTCCTTTAAATCTTCCCAGCTAAAAATCACGTTGTAGCCGTCTACTAACAGATATTCATCCGATTCACGGCCGGTATTCCCAGCCTTCCTGGCTTTCCCCGCTTTTACCGTCTTCTCCGATTTATCGGTCCGCCCGGCTTTCCCGGCCCCTGCTGCCTTTTCAGGCTTTTCGGCTTGTCCGTTTTCCCCGGTTCCGGATACTGTTTTAGAAACAGATCCGGTATTTTTTCTGAAGCCGCTCCCCGGCGGCGTCTGCATACCGCTGCGCGCCGTCCTGCCATACGTCTGTTTAAAAATCTCTTCCAGTTCTTTTTCCTGACGCCAGGTATCTCTGTTGTTCTGACGTTTCGGAATGTTTTGTGTTTTCGGCTGTTTTGCAGGCAGGCCGCTGTCTTTTTTCTTTTCCAGGACAGACGGCAGATGCATATGTTCCGTTACTTTGTCCCACTCTACCGTATATCCTCCCCCGTTTGCGCAAAATACGGAAGAAGCCGGATTTTCCACATCCCGCTCCGGATCATAACCGATGCTTTCCAACACTTCTTTTTCATTGTGGCAGCAGCAGTATCCAGTGAAACGGCAAAGCAGCTTTCCCTTTCCGTGTGTATAAGCCGCCAGATCTTTATGATATTCCTGCATCGTCGCAACCGGCACCGTCCCTGTCAGCACGGAAATTTCTCCCTCTGTCACCGGCGGTTTAAATTCCGCACAGAACTTTTCCAGATCGCTCATTGCCCTGCCGACATTTTCCATCGGCACCTCCAGCCGAAATTCATATACCGGTTCCAACAACCGGCTCCGCGCCTGCATCAGGCCCTGTCGTACCGCCCGATACGTCGCCTGCCTGAAATCTCCGCCTTCCGTATGTTTCGTATGTGCCTTTCCGGTCGCCAGCGTGATCTTCATATCCGTAATTTCTGCCCCGACCAGCACGCCGACATGTTTTTTCTCCTGTAAATGCGTTAAAATAAGCCGCTGCCAGTTTTTATCCAGTTCATCTTCCGGACACTTGCTCGTAAAGATCAGTCCGCTTCCTCGTTTTGCCGGTTCCAGGATCAAGTGTACTTCCGCATAATGGCGGAGCGGTTCAAAATGTCCTATGCCTTCCGCCTTATCCAGTATTGTTTCTTTATAAACAATATTTCCCGCTCCAAAAGAAATCTCCGTACCAAACCGCTTTTTCACAAGATTTTGCAGAATTTCCATCTGCACCTGTCCCATTAACTGTACCTGAATCTCCTTTGTCTTTTCCTGCCAGCTCACGTGCAGTTTCGGATCTTCTTCTTCCAGGATACGGAGATTTCCCAACATAACGCCGGCATCCTGTCCCTCCTGCAGCAATACACGGTAATTCATAACAGGCTCCAGACAGGCTTTTTCTGCTTCTTTTTCTGTCCCCAGCGCTTCTCCAGCGCTGCTTGCGGACAGTCCGGTAACGGCGCACACCATGCCGGCCTGCGCTTCCTGCACCGTTTTATACCCGGAACCGGAATAAATACGAATTTGATTTACTTTTTCTTCCCATCCGTACTCTTCTTTTCCAAGCAGCTGTTTTACTTTCAGGCTGCCTCCGGTAATTTTCATATGGGTCAGCCGCTCCCCTTTTTCATCGTGGCTGATCTTGAAAATTTTCGCTCCAAACTCCAAACCGTATTCCGGATACCAAAAATAAATGCGCATCAGCGCCAGCAGGCGCTTTACCCCCTGCTGTTTTAAAGCGGAACCAAACAGACAAGGAAATAATTTTCTCTTTCGGATCAGATCCGACACTTCTTTCCTCTCCGGGATTTTCCCTTCCAAAAACCGCTCCAGCAGCGTTTCCTCGCATAATGCGATTTCTTCCGCAGCGGATTGCATAAACCGTTCATGAATTTCTGATTCTGATTCCAATTCTGATTCCGCTTCTTTCCGTTCCGCTGTATTTACGGACTTTTTACTGACGTCACCGGTTATATTTTCTTCACAATCTTTTATTTCCGAAAATTTTACGCATGCTCCGTCGGTCAATTCCTGCAGCTGCGTAAAAACAGATTCCGCATCCGTACCCGGCTGATCCATTTTATTTACAAATAGGAACGCCGGTATATTATAACGAGCACACAATTCCCACAACGTTTTGGTGTGGCTTTGTACGCCGTCCGCGCCGTTCACTACTAACACCGCATAATCAAGCACCTGAAGCGCCCGCTCCATTTCGGCCGAAAAATCCACATGACCGGGAGTATCTAACAAAGCCACTTCATATTCTCCCAGATGAAATACCGCCTGGTTGGAAAAAATTGTGATTCCGCGGCTGCGCTCCAGTTCATTCTGATCTAAAAAAGCGTTTCCGTTATCCACCCTGCCGCTTTTTCTGATCGTCCCGCTCTGATAGAGGATACTTTCTGACAATGTCGTTTTGCCGGAATCGACATGGGCCAGTATTCCGATACAAATATGCTTCTCAGGATTGTTTTCGGATGTACCATTCATCGAAGATCCCCCCTTTCCAGAATCTGCCGACTATACAAACCACTGTTTCTGCTGCGTTCATTGTAGCATAAAACGTAGCACAAGTCGATAACAGGAAACAGGGAACTGCAATTTTAAAACAGTCCCCTGAAATCTTTTTCTAATCATCCAAAATACCCGATTTATTCAGATAATATTGTATTTTTTCCTCATCCAGTACTACTTCCTCCTCTGAGCATTTTGTATACTCGTTATATGATGTGGTATCATTTAAGTACGCCTCAATTCCCGTCAACTGCGCTAATGGGAAAAACGGATCTTCAAACTCTGGTGTGATTCCAAAACATGAAGTATAATCCATACTCGCGCCAAAACTATTATCTCCCGAATATTCAATCAATACCCAGTAAAAACTCATCTTGTCCACATCGTCTTTTACTGATACGCTCCTTATAACAAAACTGCTTTTACTTTTCATACAGGACTTCACATTTTGAGCTGCCGCTATTGCTGCTTTATCTAAATCCGTAACCTCAACTTTCTTTTCTACTTCAAAAATATCAATTAAATTTTTTTCATTTTCATTTAATCTTTTGTATTTTTCATTCATTTTTATGAACTCAGAAAATTCTGTCGTATCATCTGAATCCTCAATCATATCCTGAAGTTCATTCACCGCTTCAATATCCACATCTTCATATTTTTTCAAGTCCCCATAATTTTCAACTTTCTCTTTTTCGCTATCTGACAACTCCTGGTATTCGTCAAACAGCGCGTCTAACTGTTCCTGCGTAATCTTATCACTTTCACTTAACTCAGCAATTTCAGCACTGATTTTCGACACATTGCTTTCACAGGCTGTAAGAAATAAAGCTGCTAATACAGAAACTAAAATTAATGCTATTGTCTTCTTTTTCACAAAAACTCCTCCCCCTACGTATAATTTTATCTGACTTCTATAATTAAATTCATTATAAACCATTTTGTTTACCGAATCAAACTGCCTGTTGATTTAACTTGTTTCTGATTCCGTTGCCGGAAGTTCAATATTCGGTAAGTCAAATCCGACTGCGGCATTTTCCGCTTTTCCCTGCGGATCGTATTTCTGTGCATCATCCTTTTTCTTCTCTTCCCACAGCGATTTATATTCTTCCTGTTCCTCTTTTTTCACCATGGACCCCATGTTTTTTGCCGTCATATACAGTTCCATACTGTATTCCATCAGTTTCTGCTCATCTTTTCCCGGCACTTTTGCACCTTTGGCAATCCTTCTGGCCACTTCCATGATCTTTGCCATATCGGCAGCGCTCTCGCTCATCACATCGCTTTGCTGTCTGGTCACTTCCGCATTCCATACGCTGCAATACTGCTCTGTCAGACGATCGAGAATTTCCTGATTTTCATCAAAAATTTTATTTGTTTCCTGAATAGACAATTCCAGAGTTGCAGCTTCTTCCGCAAACAGTTCTGCGCCGTTTACCGCCGCATTCCGCTTTTCTTCCAGTTGTTTCTTCTGTTCCTGCAATTTGCGCTTCCGTTCCACCAGTTCCGCGCGGTTCGCACGGTAAATCTGCTGCGCTTCTTTTATTCTCATAACAAAACGTCCCCCTTTTCCTGTGACAATCGAGCAGGGGAGATTCCTCTCTGCTCGCCGCGCGGTCCGTGCGCCACTTCAGTGGCATGTTTTCTCCGCACGGGCCTGTGCATAGAACAAAGAATCCAGCTTAGCTGGATTCTCCGCCTGCGGCGGGTTGCTTCAGCAACATAATTCATTTCCGCCGCAATGCGATCCCACCCGAAAGGTTTTTATATCATAGGAAAATTAATACGTTATCACTTTAATTTGACGTGGTATTTCCTATGATATAAAATAACCGGCCGACATTACTTCTACAGTAATTATCGGCCAGTCACGCTATTTTCTACAGCCTGCCCGCTGTTTCTGTCTGTTCTTTCAGTTTTTTACTCTATATCCGGCTATTTTGCCAGTTTCGTTTCCGTATATGGAATCGAACGGCAAAACCGGCTGTCCTGCACGATTTTTCCCTGATTTTCATCCCCGCGGTGTGCAATCTGTTTCCATTCTACTTTTTTGCCGATCGCAACTACCGCGATCACACAGTACGTCCACATGAATATCGGAAATGAAAAAGCTGCGATCACTTTCTTTTTCCAGCTGAAATTCAACTGCTTTCTTTCCGTATACATCGTAAAGAGCGCCAATGCGAACATCCCCGCGCATGTACCTCCCACAAACCGAAGTGCAGAGATCGGGACGAACGAAGTGTCTAATCCCAGCGCCTTTCCAAGAATAAAGCATGCCGCCATGGACAGCGCCTGAAATATGATAATAATAAACGCCGGCAAATTGGTCATCAGCATATCATAACAGGAAAATTTATCGGTCGTTTCTTTCTGGCGCGTAAACCTGTTTAATAAAGCTTTGCCGCACTTTTTGTATACCTGGAAATACCCTTTGACCCAGCGAAGCCTTTGATTCCAGGAATCTTTCATTGTAACCGGCTGCTCGTCATAAAATACCGCGTCTTCGCAATACCCGATCCGGATACCGTTTAAAATACATTCTCCGGTAAATTCGATATCTTCCGTAAGCAGGTGGAACGGCCATCCGCCCATTTTTTTAATAATTTCACCCGAAATCATGTACCCCGTACCGGATACCATACAGCTGCTGCCAAACTGCATCCGTCCTCTGTTCAAAAACTGGGATTCATGCAGAAACCACAGCGCATAACCGGTAGAAATCCAGTTTTCGTCCGAATTAATGGAATTTCTGTAACTTGTCACCACCTGATAGCCCTCATTAAACACCTTATTCATTTCTTTTATATAAGATTTATCCAGAAGATTATCGGCATCAAAAATGTAATATCCGTCGTATTGTTCCAGTTTCCCTTCCACCTGCATTTTTTTCAGCAGATAATCCAGTGCGTATCCTTTTCCTATGTATTCCGTATTAAACCGCTCATAACAGATGGCGCCGCATCGTTTAGCAACTTTTGCCGTTGCATCTGTACAGTTATCTGCAAGGACATAAATGTCGATCAGCTCTTTCGGATAATCCTGCTTTCTTATGCTGCGGATCAGATTGCCGATCACCGCCTCTTCATTTCTTGCCGATATCAATACCGCATATTTCCGGTAATCGTTTGTTTCTTTTATCGGTTTCTTTTTCTTAACATAGGCAGAAAGAAAAAGAATAAACTGATAGGAAAAACATACAAATATTGCCGTTACGGAACACCAGTTTAATATTTTCATTAATAAAGTAATCATTCGTACCTCCCCCTGAACTTTCAGATGTTTTGTATGAATCTATTATAAAATATGAATATTAAATCCGATTTAACATAATTTGAATATCAAATAAAAAAATTCTTATGATTTTTTTTAGTTTACCTCACGCTCATTCTTTGCGGATCCGTTCCACAATGCTTTCCCCGCTCATTTTTTCCAAATAGTATTTCGGTATTACAAAAGCAATGATAAATAACAACGGCAGCATTATAATACATGGCCATATTGTCATTTCCAAATGGAAAAAGAACGCCTGCCCGGGCACATAAGCCATAATTTTGTCAGAAGCAAGCATCGTAACCAAAACGGACAGCAGCACGGAACCGGACAGATAAATCGAACTTTCCAACATCACCATTTTTTTCAAATCTTTTTTCGTCATTCCTATAGCTTCCAGGAGCGCCAACTCCCGTTTTCTTCCCATAATAGAAGCGGACATGGTATTAAAAAAATTCATAATTCCGATCAGTATCAGGATAAATACCAGAAAACCGCCGATCAGGTAAAACTGATACAGGTACTCCTGGAAGCTGTTTTGTATATTCAATACAGAGGAAACGCTTAATAATTCCCATTTGTCCTCTACGTTTTCTCTGATATACCGTTCTGCTTTTTTCTGCATACCGTCTTTAGCATCTCCCGCCGCGCACATGGCGCCGGTATTTCCGGTCATGGAAATGAATTCTGTTTCCGGAACCAGTACTGTGATATAAAAGAGCTCTGTATAAGGATAATCAAGCGCATACGGCATCAGCGCCTCTCCCAGTACGGTATATTCCTTTTCTTTCCCGCTCTGATATTCCATCCGGAACCGCTCTCCCGGCTCATAATAAGAAAACGGTTCCGTTGTATAACTTCCTCCGTAATCCACAATTATTTTTTCTCCGGACTGAAACTCCTCCCAGGCATACACCTGATCCCGCCATTGCAGTTTTCGAAATACCGCTTCGCTGATCCCGAGAAAATGGACCGGTAAAAGGTTCGTCTGCTGTATATTTTCCCATTCGCTGCTGTCATACCCCGTCCAATATCGCTGATAACCCTCTTCATAGTTTTCCATCACTTTCTTTATATGAGGTTCCATTTCATGATACTCTTCGGAGTAATAGACATATCCGACATTTTTCAGATAAGGGCACTGATTAATAACCTCTCTCACCTCTCCGGTAATTTTATCCAGCTTTTCCCCATACGGTATCCGCATACAGTCGACCTGAAAATCAGACGCCATATACGCCTGTTCAAATTCCCTGTAATTATATCCCTGCACACGCATAACAATACAATTCACTACAATCAGGGAAAGCGCAATTGAAAGCATGGCGACTAACCCTTTCTTAAAATTACGCATAACATTCTGACACGCCATTCCCCACCAGGTCATCGGAATATCTCCGAACGAAATACGTCCTCCCGATTTCGTTTCCTCCGTTTTCAACGCTTCGATCGGAGAAACCCGTTTGACGATACGACAGGCCTGCATACCGGATAAATATACGGTAATGAGTGAAAAAATAGCCGACAAAAGCAATAATGCCGGATTGACAGATACAGTGATATCGGAAGACCTGAATGTATCTTTTACGGGATTTATTTCCACCGCAAGAAATGGCGCCATCAGCCTCGTCGCCAGAATACCCGCTACAAGTCCGCACGGAATACCTGCTGCCGACAGACGCCATACCTGCATCTGTACAATTTTTTTTAACTGCTTTCCCGTGGCACCGACATTTTTCAACAGGCCATAGGTACGTATATCGTTTTTTACGGAAAGGTTAAAGATATTATATATAATCAGATAACCGGCCAGCATGATAAAGATCAAAAGCAATGTAAGCGTTACCGGCGAAATTCCGTCTTCCTGAAAAAACTGATAGGAAACATTTACCCAAAAGCCTTTCCCTTTACTTTGTAATCCGGCTTTTTCCGATAGCTCATCCGCTTTTTGCTGCAGATTCCACGTAGAATAAAACCATACGGCTACTTCATTTGTCCCGCTGCTTTCTGTATCTTCTGATCCGCTGCCCTGCACTTTTTCCGTTCCGCCGCTTTCTGCATCCTCTGATCCGCCGCCCCGCACTTTTTCCGTTCTTTCCTCCTGTGCCTTAACATACTGCTCTGACACCCAGACAACCTGATTAGAAACGGAACTGTCACTCTTCCAGAATCCACAGACGACAAACTGATCTGTCCGTATTTCACCAGTCTGTCCGTCCGTTTCCCAGGTGATCGTAATCGGCGTTCCGATCTTACGCGGAAGCCCGAGAGCATCCAATACCAGTGTGCCAACCGCAATTTCATTTTCTTCTTCCGGCATTCTTCCCTTTGTGGGGCGGCTGAAGTAACTTTCCGCTATATTTTTATCTCCTTGCCGGACTTCTCCCCAAAAGAGCGAATTTTCCTCTTTGAGCGTACCTAAAAAAGTACCGGTTCCATACTTTTTTACGGAACTGCTTTTTTTCGCCGCTTCCAGGACGCGTTCCGTTTCCTCCCTGGTCAGTTCCTGCACAATCGCATGGGCAGAACACTGCGACTGCCTGGTTTCCGCCGACCTCCGCGACAGAAAAAGGGATGCGGTTCCGCCAAACAAACTGGTAACCATAAGCGTAGTCAGCGCAATTGCCAAAATTGCAATGCGGTTCCGCTTTCGATTTGTTTTCATAATCTGCCCCGTTATCATACGAAGCGTTTCTTCATTTTCTACCTTCGTCATTACTCCCGGTTCACCCCTCTGCCCTGCCTGGTGAAACGGCCGCTGTCCATTACAATTCTGCCGTCTTCAATATGGAAGATCCTGCCGGCCATCTGTGCGATCTCTTCATTATGTGTAATCATGACTATGGTCTGCCCGTATTCTCTTCCCATGATCTTTAACAACCCCAAAACATCCTGGCTCGTTTTGGAATCCAGATTTCCGGTCGGTTCATCACATAACAAAACTACCGGTTTGACAACCAGCGCTCTCGCAATAGCCACTCTCTGCTGCTGTCCGCCGGATAACTGCTCCGGCAGCCGGGACAATTTTTCTTCCAGCCCTAATACCGAAATAATCTCTTTTGCAAAATCAAAATCCGGTTTTCTGCCGTCCAGTTTGACGGGAAGAATAATATTTTCGCGTACATTCAGCATCGGCACAAGATTATACTGCTGAAAAACAAACCCGATATTTCTGCGGCGAAAAATCGTAATTTCATCTTCCGACATCCTGCCCAGCTCCTGACCGTCTACAAACACTTCCCCCGACGTAGGGACATCCAGCCCTCCCAGCATATGCAGCAGAGTAGATTTTCCGCTTCCGGAGGTACCGACGATTGCTGCAAACTCTCCCTTTTCCACTTCCAGATTGATCCCGTCCAGAGCAAGGATCCGGGTATCTCCTTCTCCATAGACTTTCGACAAAGCCACCGTTTTTAATATCTGCATTGTCTTTCCTTTCCGCAAACAGTACATAATATGTATGGGATTTTATCGTACAACGAAAATGTTTCCTCTGCGTTTCTGAAATATCACATTTCTGATAGAATTTCTGTTCTTTTCGCGCCTGTTCCGGATAACGGCAGAAAAACCGAAAAAACGGAACCCTCTCCTTCCATAGATTTTACTTTCAGATACCCTCTCTGCGCCTCGATAATCTCCCGCACAAGATACAAACCGATACCAACTCCGGGTATATCTGCGGAGGAAAAACTGCGATAAAACCGGGTAAATATTTTCGGAATTTCCTCCTGCGCAATGCCGGTTCCGTCATCTGCAACGTCAATCCGTACAAAAAAAGAGTATTTCTGCACGGATAAAAATACATGCCCACCCGGGGCAGTATATTTTAACGCATTATCAATCAGATTTCCCAACGCCTCCCCCGTCCATCTTTTATCAAAAAAAGCCGTCAGGCCGGTATCTTCCGTTTCCAGCACAATATTCTTTTCCCGCGCCTTTTCCCGGTATTCCGATATCACGCCCTGCAAAAGTCCCGACAAAGAAGATTCCTGCGGTTTTACGGCGATAATTCCCGTTTCCATCCTGGAAAGTTTTACCAAAGACTGTATCAGAAAATCCAGTTTATCGGTCTGCTCATAAATAGTATCGACCAGCTCTTTTTCCTCGACTCCCCTTTTTTCCGTATCTTTTTCGCTTTCCACCAGAAGCTGCGTATAGAGCTTCAGATTTGACACCGGAGTTAAGGTCTGATGGGCAATATCCGATATCAGTTCCTGGATAGAATTTTTCTGTTTTTTCTGGCTCTCGCTGTCAATACGGCTGTCTTCCAAGTACCGTTTCATACTGTTTTCCAGAAGTGAAAATCTGGTTTCCGATATTTCCGTACGTTTAAAATCGTCGTCGTTTGCTCTGTCAATCATATTTTGCAGCGCATCCAACAGTTTCATTTCCCGTTTCGCAAAAAAACGATGCCAGAACAAAGCGGCAATAAGGAAAACAACACTCACAGCAATTACAAATATTATCATGATACTGCCGTCACCCTTTCACTGCCCATGTATATCCGATTCCGTATACAGTCCTGATGTATCCGGGCTGATTTGAATTATCTCCCAGCTTGTCCCGAAGCCTTTTTACCGTCACTGTAAGCGCATGTTCTTCTACAAATTCCGTATCTCCATGCCAGACATAATCAATTAAAGCTCCTCTTTTTACGGTCGCCCCTCTGTTTTCACACAAAATCCGCAGCAGCCTCTGCTCCGTTTTGCTCAGCTCCACAGGAATTCCCGCCTTGAAAAATTTCATATTGTCAAAATCAAAATCATACTCATCAATCCTGATATGGCCGCAGTCCGCTGCAGACTTATCCCGAAGCTGAACGGCTGCCCTTGCCCGCAGGACCATAAGGCTAAACGGCTTTGTAATATAATCGTTCGCCCCGGCTTCCAATCCCGTCACGATATCTATTTCCATGTTATTGACCGAAATCAGAATAATCGGCACCGTACTCGTTTTTCGGATTTCCCGTATAAAATCAATACCGTTTCCGTCCGGCAGATTTACGTCCAACAGCACGAGGTCAATGCGGCAGTTTTTTAAAATCTGTTCCGCCTCTTTTAACATCATGCTCTGGTAGAACTGATCGCCCGTATCCTTTAATGCCAGACGGATCCCGTCATTTAGTTTTTTATCATCTTCTACAATCAGAATATTTACCTGCGCCATGGTCTTTATCCCCCATTTCATACACCGTACGAAATTTAGTATGACACAATTTGACTTTTACTGCAAGAAAACCACACGCTATTTTCCTTTTTCCTGCAAATTATTTTAACAATTTGGCCAATCATTTACATGCGTGACAATATTTTTTTCCTAAAAAACCAAATAACGGCAGCTCAGTTTCCCAAGCCGCCGCTCTATCATACTTATTCTGTTAATCTCGATCTGTAATAATGCCGGATTATTTATCCTGCTGAAAACTGATCCTTACCTACAAAGCATAACGGACACTCAAAATCAGCCGGCACATCCTGCCATTTTGTCCCCGGTGCAATACCGCCTTCCGGATATCCTTTTTCTTCATCATATTCCCATCCACAGACGTCACATACATATTTCATGATTATTCCTCCTAAATTTAAAAATAATACTTTCATATTGTAACACTATTATCTGCATTTTAAAAGACAAACTTGCATCTTCCCTTAAATTTTAACAAAAATTCAATATCATTTTCTTAATATCTATCACTGCCATGATATGCCTGACAGGATTCTCCTCATCATCTTGTACCCAAATATCTGCATCTCCCATTTTTGACTTTAAAGCATATTCATACACCAGATAACATTCCTAATTTTTAATTCCGGCAGCAGTCCTACAGATACACGCATTTTATCAGCTATTTCATTGTCTGCCGGCACTCTGCCTAATTCCTGCTCCAGCTCCTGTACGGTTTTCTCGTAACGTCCTATTCTCTGCCTTGTATGGCTTGGTATTTGCACCGTAGAGCCGCATTTTTCAAGATACCGTTGTACGGATTGTTTTACCCAGTATTCCGCATAGGCCATAAACCGCACATTTTCAGATGTTTTATAATGTTGTACTGCTTCCCATAGTCCGAAATAGGCTTCCTGCAATAAATCCTCCATAGGTTCATAGGCGGCAAATGATTTTATGAATTTCCTAATCAACGGCAGATTATTTTCATAAAATAATTGCATATAATCCGTTACAGAATAACCGTTCCTAATTTCACAGACGACTTGCTCATTCGTCATTGCAATGCACCTGCCCTTTTGCTATAATTTGAGTAGATGCAGGATATAAAGAGAAGTCAGCCCACGAAAGCAACGGCTTCTCTTTTATTTTATCACAAAACCGCCTTTTTGCATATTTCAAAAATATTTCAGAAAGGCAGCAGTCCATTATGAACCCTGCCTAAACAATCCTTATTCCGCTTTTAATTCTCTTTTATATTTGTAAAATGTATTCCTTGCAAGCCCTATCAGCTTCATACAATCGGCATCTGACAGAGTACCGTTAAAATCCTTGCTATGCTTCTGTATCTGTTTCTTTGCTTCAATGGATTTCTTTGTTGTCAGCTTTGCCCCCTGCTTCTGTCCGATCTGCTTACCGTTTAATCTCGCTGTTTCTATGCCCTCTTTCTTTCTCTGATGCAAGTCCTGTACTTCTTTCTCCGACTGCTCAAAAGCAACCCTTATCTGTTCCTTTGCAAGTGACATAAGATATTTATTCACACCCTCTAAAATAAAATTAACATTTGTCCCGGTCATTGATATATTGCTCTCTAACGCTTTCTTAATATGTACTTGTGTTGATATGCGGCTCTTTCAGAAATACAAGCTCTATACCCTTATGATATAATTCTTCATACAGACAAAAGCCCTCGTCTGCGTTCCTGCTCATTCGTAATACACTATCAAAAATAATGGTATCTCCTGCTTTGGCTTTCTTATACAGTTTATTCCATTCCTGTCTGTCCTGCTTTGTTCCTGTATATACTTCCTGTATTATCACAACCTTATCATAACTGCCCTTAATATTTCTAATCTGCCTGTCAATGCTCTGCTGTTTTGTACTTATCCGGCAATATCCATACATACACATAAGCAACGCCCTCTCTTTCAGTGTGTGCTACGCTTCAAAATTCAACACTTTTTACCACAATTTCAGAAAACTTTAGACAAAAGAAAACCCTTGAAAATACTGGACTTTCAAGGGTTTTACTAATCTCTTTAATTGTCTTGTAATTATCTCTTGCTGAACTGCGGCGCCCGACGCGCTGCTTTCAGACCATACTTCTTACGTTCTTTCATACGTGGATCACGTGTCAAATAGCCGGCTTTCTTTAAGATCGGTCTGTAATCAGCGTCTGCTTCCAGCAAAGCACGTGAAATCCCATGACGAACCGCACCTGCCTGACCTGTAAAACCGCCGCCTTTTACATTTACCAAAACATCAAACTTATCTGTTGTTTCTGTAGCTACCAATGGCTGACGAACAACAACTTTCAACGTTTCCAATCCAAAATAATCATCAATATCTCTTTTATTAATCGTAATCTTACCTGTTCCCGGTACTAAATATACTCTGGCAACGGAAGTTTTTCTTCTACCGGTTCCATAATACCTTGTTGTATTTGCCATGATCACTTACCTCCTACTCTTTTTAAAATGTTAAAACTTCAGGTTTTTGAGCTGCATGCTTATGCTCCGGACCTGCGTATACAAATAACTTTCTGTACATATCTCTTCCTAAAGGCCCTTTTGGAAGCATACCTTTTACTGCATGTTCAATAACTCTTTCCGGATGTTTTGCCAACATATCTTTCAATGTGGTTTCTTTCATCCCGCCAACATAACCAGAGTGGTGATAGTAAATCTTCTGATTCAGTTTTTTACCTGTTACTTTTATTTTTTCTGCATTTACAACGATCACATAATCGCCTGTATCCATATGCGGTGTAAAAATCGGTTTATTTTTTCCTCTTAAGACTTTTGCAATTTCAGATGACAAACGTCCTAATGTCATGCCCTCGGCATCTACTACATACCATTTCCTGTAAATTGTTGCCGGGCTTGCCATAAATGTTTTCATTGGTTTACCTCCTTGGAATTTAAACGCGGAATCAGGCGGTAATGTCCGGACCGTCTTTTTCCTTCTCTATCCTTGAATATTCCGCCTGGGCTGTTGGCAAAATATCATTCTCTATGTCAGACTAAAATATTATAGTACAGGCGCTGAATTGTGTCAACACTTTTTTTCATATTCGCAAAACGGCTTTTGGAATCATTTTTGATAATACAGGCATAAAAAATATTATCGGAACATTTACTGCATGGTTCCAGACGGCAGTTCCAATAGTTCCACGAAATATTTCAGAAGATTGGCAGAATCAGGAAAGTATTTCACAAACGTGGAATGTCAGGCCGGTACAAAATAATAACCAATTGCTCTTGCGGAAGAAAATGAGATTTTCTTAGCGCTCTGTGCTTGAACAGCAATTTGAGGACAGGGATGTCCCCAAAAGCCCGAGTGCGCCCGGACGGCGCATCGAGGGCGGTTGCGTACGCAAAAGTAATCCTGGGAGGGCGGTTAGAAAATCCATTTGATAGAGCAGACAATTGTTATATTTTGTACCAGCCTGACATCAAACATATGAAATCAGATTCTCTGGCGCCGCCAACTTCTGATAATATTTTTTATGCCGGCATTTTCAGAATTTGCAAAAGCCGTTTTGCAGATATTCAATACCAATCATTGTCAGCCCGTGTGCCGGAGCTGTCGGCCCTGCGGCGCGCCGGTCTTTTTTTTCCAATATTGTTTCGATTTCCTCCGGCCGGAGGCATCCGATTCCAACCTGCAGCAGCGTCCCGGCAATGATTCGCACCATATTGTATAAAAAGCCGTTTCCCGTAATACGTATGGTGACAATGTCGTTTTCTTTCTCCACACAAATCCCGTAAACGGTCCGCACTGTGCTCTGTACCTGCGCATGAACGGAGCAAAAACTTTTAAAATCATGTTCTCCCCGCAAATATTCCGCCGCCTGGCTCATTTTCTCCACATCCAGGTTCCTGTGTACAAAATAAGTATTGTGCCTGCAGTCCGGCAGCGGAAACTTCCGGTTTAAGATCCGGTATTCATAGGTTTTTCTGCTATCTGTACGGCGCGGATGAAAATCCGGTTCTACTTCGCAGGAATCCTGTATAACGATATCTTCCGGCAGACGGGTATTCATCGCATAGGAAATCTTTTCTACCGGTATCCGCGTATTTGTATCAAACACTGCAACGTTTCCGAGCGAATGGACTCCGGCGTCGGTCCGGCTTGCGCCTGTTACCGTGATTTCTTCTTTTAACAGGCCGCTCAAATGCCGGTTCAATACACTTTCAATGGTTTCTGCGTTCGGCTGAAGCTGCCAGCCCGAATAACGCGTGCCGTCATAGGCGACGGTCAGCTTGATACGTTTCATACTCCCCCGCTGTACCTTTCTTTATTTTCTCCTGCAAAAATCCGGCGCCGGCGTTTCATTTTATAATGATCCGCAAACAGATCACCGCCGCCAAATAGACGCATACCACAATATAAGCAATTCGGTCATTGCGCCCGTACGTTAACGGCCTCAACTGCGTCCTTCCCTCTCCGCCGTGATAACATCTGGACTCCATCGCCAATGCCAGATCATTTGCCCGGCGGAACGCAGATACAAACAGCGGAACAAGGATCGGCAGCATGTTTTTCGCTTTCCTGATCAGATTACCGCTTTCAAAATCGGCGCCGCGCGCCATCTGCGCTTTTTTTATTTTGTCGGCTTCTTCCATCAAAATCGGAATAAAACGCAGCGCGATCGTCATCATCATTGCAATTTCATGTACCGGAACTTTAAAACTTTTTAGAAAACCGCAGCTTTTTTCCAACCCGTGCGTCAACTGATTCGGCGTCGTAGACAACGTCATCAGCGAAGTCCCCAATACCAGATAAATCAGCCGCAGCGCGATCGTTACCGCCGTCTGTATGCCTTCTTCTGTAATGATCACAGCTTTCCATTGTATTACCGGAGTTCCCGCCGTAAACAATAAATTAAAAACCGCCGTAATCATACATAAAACATAGATTCCGCGGATTCCTTTTAAAGTATAAGACAGCGGAATTTTCGACAGAAACAGCATAGCAAAAAGAAAAACGGAAACCAACAGGAACCCTGCCACCCCTTTATAGGCAAACAAAGAAATAATAAATAACAACGTACCGATAATTTTCACACGCGGATCCAGACCGTGTATCACGGAATCGGTCGGATAGTATTGGCCTAGCGTAATGTCTTTTCCCATGCCTGCTGCCCTCCAAAGCATTTGAGTATTTCGTTTTTTGCCTCTTCCAATGTCGTAACATCAAGCGCAACCGGGAGGCCTTTGCGGCGCAGATCCTGCATCAAACTGGTGACCTGCGGTACTGCCAGGCCGATCTTTTCCAATAATTCCGCCTGAGAAAAAACTTCTTTTACCGTACCGTCAAGCGCTATGCTTCCCTGCGACATGACAACGAGCCTGTCTGCATATTCCGCAACGTCTTCCATACTGTGCGACACTAATACTACCGTCATGTTCCGCTTTTCATGCAGCGAACTTATCATATCAAGCATTTCTTTTCTGCCGAGCGGATCCAGCCCGGCAGCCGGTTCGTCCAATACGATCATTTCCGGTTTCATGGCAAGGATGCCAGCGATCGCCACGCGTTTTTTCTGTCCGCCGGACAGATCAAACGGCGGCTGATAATACAGGCTTTCCTCCACTCCGCATGCACGTAACGCTTCAAACGCACGCAGGCCGGCTTCCTTCTCCGTCAGTCCCTGATTTAACGGCCCGAAACAAACATCCTTAAAAATCGTAGATTCAAACAACTGATGCTCCGGATACTGGAATACAAGCCCGACCTTTGTGCGCAGCTTTCTTTTGTCATAAGCGTCGTTAATATCCGCGCCGTTATAATACACTCCGCCGGAAGTCGGCTGCAATAATCCGTTAAACAACTGGATCAGCGTTGATTTTCCGGAACCGGTATGCCCTATGATTCCGACAAATTCACTGTCTTTAATTTTCAAGTTTATATCTTTTAACGCCTGCTGTTCAAATACGGTGCCTGCGCCGTAAACATAATCTACATGATTCAATATCAGCGACATACTGCCTCCACTCACTTTTCCCGCCCGGCTGCGTTCTGCAAAGTTCCCTTTTGGTTATCCATATAAACGGCTGATTGCCTCTGCCAGCTCCTGCCGGTTTAAAATACCGGTATCAATCGGAAGCCCGGCCTCGCGCAGTTCACAGGCAAGTTTTGTCATCTGCGGCAGTTCCAGACGGCAGCTTTCCAGAATCTCCCTCTGCCTGAAAACCTCCCGCGGAGTTCCCTGCAAAACAACTTTTCCCTGTTTCATCACAAAAACACGATCCGCCTCTGCCGCTTCCTCCATATTATGCGTGATCAGGATTACGGTAATCCCGTGTTCCTTATTTAACCGGGACATTGTATCCAGAACTTCTTTCCGGCCCACCGGATCCAGCATCGCCGTAGGTTCATCAAAAACGATACAGTTTGTCCTCATTGCCACGACTCCGGCGATCGCCACTCGCTGTTTTTGCCCGCCGGACAATTTATTGGGCGAACGGCGGCGGTAATCCGTCATACCGGTACCGGCTAACCCCTCCGTTACACGTTTTTCGATCTGAACCGAAGACACTCCCATATTTTCCGGACCAAACGCCACGTCTTCTTCTACCGTACCCGCCACGATCTGGTTATCGGGGTTTTGAAAAACCATGCCTGCCATCTGACGCAGTTTCCAAAGCTCTTCTTCCT
Organism: Eubacterium sp.; assembly: GCA_022796875.1. Lineage (GTDB taxonomy): Bacteria > Bacillota > Clostridia > Lachnospirales > Lachnospiraceae > JAAWJJ01. The sequence continues at coordinate 24,957 of JAAWJJ010000014.1, forward strand.
GTTTCGTATCTTTTCCGCCGATCCAGACAGTGCCTTCTTCCGGAGTTAACAGCGCGTTAAAATGCTTCGCCAGCGTTGTCTTCCCCGAACCGTTATGCCCAAGGATTGCCGCAAATTCTCCCTGTTCCATATCCAGGCTCACGTGATCCAGAGCCGTCGTAATGCTTTCTACATTCCCTTCTTCGTCACGCCTGATATATTCATATAATACTTTCGCCGCTTTTACAATTCCCATTTCTTTTTTCAGACTTCCTCCCAGCTATGACGGTGCAGTTCCCCGGTCAGTTTCATTTCCCCGAAATTCTGCTGGCGCAAGGCTTCATACAGCACGATCGCCGCCGAATTTGACAGGTTCAGGGAACGTGTTTCCCCTGACATCGGGATACGAATACATTCATCCGGATGCTGCAGCAGCACCTCTTCCGGTATTCCCGCGCTTTCTTTGCCAAACATGAAGTAACAATCCGGCTCATAATGGATTTCGGTATAAATATGGCGCGCTTTTGTCGTTGCATAATAAATCTTTGCACCAGGATTCTTTTCCAGGAAATCCGCATAATTAATATATCTTTCCACATCAAGATCCTGCCAGTAATCCATCCCGGCCCGTCGGATCTGTTTTTCATTCAGCCGGAATCCCAACGGTTCAATCAAGTGCAGCTTACTGCCGGTCGCCACGCAGGTCCTGCCGATGTTTCCGGTATTTGCCGGTATTTCCGGCTCATATAATACAATGTGAAACACGCCGGTACCTCCTGTATCTTTATTTCTCCCGTATTCTTATTTTTCCTGCCTCAAACGGGTAATAAACCGCTCGATCCGTCCCAGCGCTTCCTTAAGATTTTCCAGGGAATACGCATAGGAAATACGCAAAAACCCTTCTCCGCAATCACCGAAAGCCGTACCCGGCACGACAGCAACTTTTTCTTCCATTAAAAGTTTTGTTGCAAAATCTTCGGACGTCATGCCAAATTCTTTAATACACGGAAAAGTGTAAAATGCGCCGTACGGTTCAAAACAGTCCAGTCCCATCTCCCGGAACCGATGCATCAGATAACGCCTTCTTCCGTTATACTCTTCCCGCATCATGGCTACGTCTTCATCCCCGTTTTTCAGCGCGTCTACCGCCGCGTACTGGCTGGTCGTCGGTGCACACATAATCGCATATTGATGAATTTTCAACATTTGCTCCAGTATGATTTTCGGCGCGCATGCATATCCGATCCTCCAGCCCGTCATCGCATGTGATTTGGAAAGCCCGTTCACCACGACGGTCCTTTCTTTCATTCCCGGCAGGGACGCTATGGAAACATGATGCTCCAAATAAGTAAGTTCCGAATAAATTTCATCGCTTAACACAAACAGGTCGTGTTTTTTTACGACTTCCGCAATCGCTTCCAAATCCGATCTTTCCATGATCGCGCCGGTCGGATTGTTCGGAAACGGCAAAACGAGTATTTTTGTCTTCGGAGTAATCGCCGCTTCCAGCTCTTCCTTTGTCAGACGAAATTCGTTTTCCGCTTTCAGATTAATGACTACAGGTTTGCCGCCGGCCAACACGGCGCACGGCAGATAGGAAACGTAACTCGGCTGCGGAATCAGCACTTCATCTCCTGGGTTTAACATAGCCCGGAACATAATATCAATCGCCTCGCTGCCTCCTACAGTAACCAGTATTTCCGTATCCGGATGATACTCCAACCCGTAACGGCGTTTCAGATAATGGCAAATCTCTGTTTTCATCTCTTTTAATCCGGCGTTTGACGTATAAAAAGTCCTGCCTTTTTCCAGAGAATAAATTCCTTCGTCGCGGATATGCCAGGGCGTTGCAAAATCCGGCTCGCCGACCCCCAGTGAAATAGCGTCTTTCATTTCCGTTACAATATCAAAAAATTTCCGGATTCCAGATGGTTTAATCGTAACTATAGTATCTGATAATGGGTTTCTCATGGTATCATCTGTATCCTTTCATCTTTTTTCTCTTCTGCGATTATCGTTCCGAAATCTTTGTACTTTTTCAGAATAAAGTTTGTTTTTGTACTCAGTACGGATTCTAACGTAGACAATTTGTCCGATACAAACTGCGATACTTCACGCAGCGTTTTACCCTCAATGTTCACCAGCAGGTCATAACTGCCGGAAATCAGATATACGCTGTTTACTTCGGAATAATTGTATATCCGCTCCGCAATCTTATCAAATCCCTGTCCTCTCTGCGGAGTAACGCGCACTTCAATCAGCGCGGTCACTTTTTCGATCGACGTCTTTTCCCAGTCGATCAGCGTATGATAACCGCAAATAACGCGTTCTTCCTCCATTTTCTGAATTTCATTTAAAACGGACGTTTCGTCCGCCCCTAAAATAATTGCCAGTTCTTTCAAATCAATCCGGCTGTTTTTTTCTATAAAATTTAAAATTTTTTCCCACATTTTTTATTCCTCCGATTTTTCTTTTCCTAAAAACCGATACCATTCGTCCTGCTGCGGACGCTCCAGATATCGCGTTTCTCCGTCGTTATATAGAATTCTGGCTTTTCCCCGGGTTGCCCGGCCAATCACCGTTGCTGCAATATTTTGCTTTTTCAGATCCGCCGCCAGCGCGGCCCCGTTTTCCGCCGCCATCAAAAGACATCCCCCGGATATCAACCCGTATGGATTTAACCCCAACGCTTCGCATATTTCCACCGTGTGCTGGCGAAGCGGTATTTTCCTCAAATCTATTTCCAGTCCGACGCCGGAAGCTTCCGCCATTTCCCAAAGCGCGCCGAAAATGCCCCCTTCAGAAACGTTGTGCATCGCACCCGCGCCGGACTTCATGGCTGCGGCGGCCTCTTCCACTACGGACAAATATCTTACAAATCCTTTCGCTTCTTCGAGAAACGGCGCTGCAAATCGTGCCTGCAGCTGTACAAAAGCTTCTTCCAGCAGCAATACGCTGCCCTCCAGGCCGATCCACTTGCTGAGCACAATATCCATTCCCGGCCGCACTTTTTGCTGCTGCACTTTTTGTTTTTGCTTGTCTGCCGGCTGCATGACGTTTTGCTCCGGCTGCACTTTCTGCTGCTTATCTGCCGGAAACATTGGTGTTCCGATTCCGGTAAGCGTGACTACCGGCCGTACCACGTCCTCTGTTACCAGTACATTCCCTGCGGCTATCGCCGCCCCATACGGCTCCGTACACTGTGTAAGCTGCTGCACCAGCTTTTTCAACTGCTCTTCCTCCGCATCCGCTGGCAGCAGGATATCGGCAAGCACTACCTCCGTCTTCATTCCGGCAGCCGCAAGATTATTGACTGTCCGGCAAATTCCGTTCTGCCGGATGGTATCGCCCTTTAAAAAAAGCGTATCCACGCTGTACGCCGTACTTACCATCCCCGGCGCGCTGATCTTCGTACAATCATTTCCGAGGCAGGACGGACGGCTCAATATTTCATTTGCTTTTACGTCGGTATACAAAAGCACGGAACGCTTCCATACCGATTCCGATATTTTTCCCGTCTTCATTTTTATCTCCCGAGTTTTGTAAGGAAAACAGACTATCTCCTGCCCGGAGATAGTCTGTTTGTTTCCCTGCTATTCGTTTCCCCCACCGTCAGAATCATCACCTGCATCCGGGGCGTCATTGTCCGGCGTGTCCGGGGTATCCTCTTCCGGCTTTGAGTCGTCGTCATCCTTTTTGTTTTTGTCATCGTTATCCGGCTTCTCCTGCTCTTGCTGTGCTGCCTGCTGTGCCGCGGCTGCGGCTGCCTGTGCTTCTGCTGCTGCCTGCGCTTCTGCCGCCGCCTGTGCTGCTGCCGCCAACGCTTCATCGGAATATGCTGCCGCCGCCGCACGGATGGTAGCCTCGTCATTAGACGCTACCGCAGCCTGCATTGCCGCCGAAGCCCCCGGATCTGCGGAAGCGGTACCCACTTCATAGATCTGCGGGGAAGCCTTATAGGAACTTTTATTAAACTCTTCACGGCTGACTTCCACGCCATTTTCCCTCACAACTTTATATAAAACCGCTGTTTTTCCGACATGGGAAGACTGTACTCTTGAAATCGAACCGATCGGCGCGCCGGTCGCATGGAACTCCACGCCTGGATCCGTCGTACTCGTCGTCACGCTTTCAAAGGCAATCTCCCTGTTCGGATCTCTCGTTTCCTCTCCGTAAACGGTAAACGTGATCACTCCGCCGTTTGTATATCCCTCAATATAGATCGGCGTCTTCGTATTATTCACAAATTTCAGATTTTTTGATGTACCTGCAATCGCCGCGTCCGCGGATGGGTCTACATAATTCACGATCATCGAATGATTGTGCCGTTCCGTAATCTCCAGTTCCGCACGGATGACGGCGTTATATAACGTCGTAGACACCTGGCAGATTCCGCCGCCGTATGTTTCTACAGTTGTTCCGTTTTCATAGGAGCCTGCCAGTTCATAGCCATGCGCCGCGTCAAACGGACTGACTGCGTCGTAAACGGAAAATTCCTGTCCCGGATAGATGACCGAACCGTTGATCAGCGAACATCCGTTCCTGACATTTTTGGCTCTTCCCGAAGCGGAACTGCTGAAATCAGTGGAAAATGTGCCCAATACGTCGGTTACTTTTCTTAACTGCTCTTCGGTTCCTTCCGGTTCTTTCACTTCGGCCGCCAGTTCAATTGATGTATTATTGTCTGTCCATTCATTCTCAATAAAATCAATTACTTTTTGTGCAGACTTTTCTACATTTACCACAATACCGGAAGCGCCCTCTATAATTTGAAAAGCGCCGTTTTCGCGGGTCAGCCCATAGTTTACCGGTTCCTGGTTCAGTTCGCCCTCTCTCGCCGTTAAAGCTTCTGTCACTTTCTGCGGATCGGCAGTAAAGGAAATATCATAATTTTTCCCTTCGTTTTCCAGATCTTTCAACGCCTTATACCTGGCAATCAGGTTACCGCTGCGGCCGATATTCAACGCTTCATCCACTACTTCCGTATTGCCCCATTCGATGCCTAAGTCTTTTGCCGAAACAGCAACGCTTTTATCTTCTACAGACAGAGAAAACTCTTCTCCCATATAAGTTTCCACGCTGGCGTTCACCACCGCTTCTGCCTCTTCTTTACTCATTCCGCCTACGGAAATGCCGCCAATCGTAATATTATCGGCAATTACAGATGGCGCGTCGTTTTGCGCCGCTGTCGTTTTCATCCCTCCGGTAATTACAATAGCCGCTGCCGCCGCTATGGATAAAGTAAGAATTTTTGTTCTTTTTTTCATTCAGTTATCTCCTGTTCTACAATTCCCGAAAATTCTGATGCAATTATATCCCACATAAAGCAGAGATTTCAAGATAAATATCCACGAATATTATTGACATAATGAAGTGGTTTTTAGTATATTATGACATGGATTACAAGAGCGCTCCTATAATCACGGACAGAACCATTACCGCACAGATAATGATCACAATCACTGCTGCGAGAATCCTCTTTTTTTTGGAGTTACGATAGTTCATTTTATTCACCTCGCTTAAAAAATATGAATCTGCTCTCTTCGTTTTCCGGCCAGTACATACTTTTGCAAAAACTTTATTTACAAGGAGGAACCCCCGATGTCTTATATGATCCTGGTAGTTTTTATGGCGTTTATCGTCTGGCTCGCAATCCGAATCCGCCAGACTTCCAAAAAAGAATCCGATGTTGAAAAAAACTTCTGGATCAAGGAAAACCAGGCAAACCAGACCCGAAAACAGGATATCAGCAATTTAGATTATATCAAAATAGAATTGGAAAAGCTACCCCTGTATCAATCGGAAGATCCGGTTTTAAAAAACTGCGAAGAAATCATTACGGAATTAAGCGAAAAACAGATTCTCAACCTGACCGGCATTTCAAATACCGAATTGAAACTGCAATACGGCGTTGCAAATTTAAATATTCTTTCGGAATGTGACGAAAACTTCACGCAGCTCATACGCTGTTTGAACAACTGGGGCTCGCGTTTGTCGGAACTGAATATGGAACAAGACGCCGTCGCCGTCTACGAATATGCCGTCAAATGCCGTTCCGATATTACCGCCACCTGGCTTTCCCTGGCACAGCTTTATCTTTCGCAGGGACAGGCCGGAAAAATACGGGAACTGACCAAAACCGCTTCCACATTAAATTCTCTGTCGCGAAAAACAATACTTGAAAAATTAAACCAGATGGCCGTCTGACCAACTGGTTTAATTTGTAATTCAGAAATAATTATGAGCGGCAGAAATTAACGGCAGAGATCGGCCAGGAAACACTCGCTGCACTTCGGATTGCGCGCCGTGCAGATCGTCCTGCCTAACGTGATGATCTGCATATTGTATAAAATCCAGTGGTCTTTCGGCAGTACTTTCATCAGATCCTGCTCCACTTTTTCCGGATCCTCTTCCTCCGTAAATCCCAGCCGCTTTGAAATCCTTTTTACGTGGGTGTCGACCACGACGCTCGGTTCATGGTAAACATTCCCGCGAATGACGTTTGCGGTTTTTCTGCCTACCCCGGCAAGGGAAGTCAAGTCCTCAATCGAAGACGGCACTTCCCCGTCAAACTCCTCCAGCAGCCGTTTTGCACAGGCAATCAGATTTTTCGCCTTATTCTGGTAAAAACCGATTGAACGGATATCCTCTTTCAATTCTTCGTAATCTGCGGCAGCCAGCTTTTCCAGCGTGTCGTATTTCACAAACAGATCTTTTGTCACAATATTGACCCGCGCGTCGGTACACTGCGCGCTCAATATCACCGCAACCAGAAGCTGCCATGCGCTGTCATGGTTTAAATAACAGATCGCATCCGTCCCGTATGCCTGATCCAGCCTGGCCAGTATTTCTTTGGTACGTTTCTTTACCGCCATAATTTTCTTCCTCTGTTTTTGCTTTTCTCTTGTGATTACTCCGCTTTTGTACCTGCGTCGCCTGTATATTTAATACGCTTTATAACACAGATCCAAATCAACGTTTCCTGCGATTCCCGGTACGCTCCCCTGGCTTGTGTGCTGCCACATCACTACATTTCCGCCTCCGGTATATCCGTGTCCCAGGCTTACGTCACGATAACGTGCAATCCAGATATCCATACCGACCAGACGGCTGTTATCAATATAATTATTCAGCCAGTTCAGATTGGCATATAAGGCAAACTTATAGCCGGAACCCACAATCACCCTCTGGTAGGCAAATATCATCTCCGTACGGGTCCAGTTGTCTGTATTGGCCAAAATGAAATTATCTTCCAGATCCAATACTACCGGATAGTCCATTTTCCGGCCGCCAAGCTGCTGCACCAGATACCACGCTTCCGCTTCTGCCTCCGCTACGCTGGTCGCTTTGGAATAGGCATAACAACCAACTTTCATCCCGGCCTTTTTCGCTCCTGCATAATTCGCTTCAAACATTGGATCTTTCCAGTTGGTTTCCTGTGTCGCTTTCATCATGACAAATGTATATCCGGCGTTCCTGACAGCATTCCAGTCAATATTTCCCTGCCAACGGGATACATCAATGCCATATTCCAGCGTCGTCACTTTCACTTTCACGGACAGCGTCACACCATGGGACTTCGCATAGATTTTCGTAGTCCCGGCTTTCTTCCCCGTGATCTTTCCTTTAGAGGATACGGTTGCGATGGAGCTGTTTGCGCTGCTCCACTTAACCGCCGCATTGCCGCTTGACGTCGCTTTTACCGTGACGCTGCCGCCGCGGATCACAGATACGCTCGTCTTATTCAGGCCGAAGTTAAACGCCACTTTGGACGCTGCGGAACTCTTCTTTCCTTCGACGCCTTTCCGAACCGCCATTACTTTATAATAATAGCGCTTGTTTGCCGTCAGGCCGCTGTTGGTCCAGGTTAAATTTTTAATTCCTTTTTTCACGACTTTGTACGTACCGTTTTTAGATGTCGCGCGTAATACGGTATAGCTTTCCGCCCCCGCTACTTTTTTCCAGGAAACCTGTATCTTTTTATTGTTTTTTGCTGTCAATGTCACTTTCGGTGCTGCCGGAACCGCTTTCCCGGCTTTTGCATCCGAGGATATTCCGGCTTTTTTCTTCCCGGATACTTTCCGCCATGCCACAACTTTGTAATAATACTTCTTGCCGCAGGTTCTTTTTGTATCCGTAAATTTCAGCGTATTCTTTTTGCTGACCGTGCCGACTTTCGTATACTTGCCGTTTTTGGACGTGCTGCGGTATATGTAGTAGCCGTTTGCACCGTTTACCGCGGACCATTTAATTGTCAGTTTATTATACGCCGCGGAAGAAACCGTCACCGTTTTTGGTTTTGAACATTTTGCCGTCTGGCTCTTTATTTCGGACGCAGCGCTTTTATATGTTTTGGCAGAAGTTTTTTTGTATGCAATAATTTTGTAATAATACTTTGTGCCGGTTTTGCAATTAGCATCCTTATAGGAAGTCGTCTTATTGTTTGTTATTGTTTTAATACGTTTGTATCCGCTTTTCTGCCGCGTGGAACGGTAAATAATATAACCGGTACTCTCCGAATTTTTACTCCAGCTTAACTTTAACGTCTTATAGTTATAATTGGAAACCGATTTTAATTTTACCGGCTGCAGCGCGGTCTTTGCACTTTGAACTTTAGAATAATCGCTGTAGCTCGTAACGCCGTTTTTCTGTGCGTATGCCCTGACTGCGTAATAATATGTCCGGGAAGGCGTCAGGTTCTTATGCACATACGTTAACGCTTTCCCTGCCGATACGGTTGTGATCTTTTGATAAGTACCGTTTTTTGTCGTACTGTAATACAGTTCATATCCGTTCGCATTTGCTACTTTTTCCCATTTTACCTCAATTTTGTTAAAAGCAGGGGTAAGCGACTTTATCGACGGAACTGCAAGTTCCACTTTATTCTGATCTTCTAATTCCTTATCATCTTTTTCGTCTTTTTTCCCGTCATCCCCGTCCTCTTCTTTATCGCTTTCCGAAACCCGGTCTAACGATTCGTCCGGCGAAGTAAACGCCGACGTCCGGGGAGCGGTGGTTTCATCCGGGGTGATTACTGCCGCCGAAGCATATACATCCGTACCGGCCAGCAACACCACGGTTAATAATACTGCTAAAAAACGCTTCATTTTTACTTCCTCTTTACTTTCTCTCTAAAAATTCCAATAACCAAAAGCCGTACTTTTCCTGTCCTATTTTTATCCTGTCTTATTTTCATTCTGCTTTCTTTTTATGCCTTATTTCAGGAAGCCGTTGACAATCTGTTCCTCTGCCTCTGCCTCTGTAAGTCCCAGCGTCATCAGCTTGATCAACTGCTCTCCGGCAATTTTCCCGATTGCCGCCTCATGGATCAACTGTGCCTCCAGGCTGTTTGCCGTAATTTCCGGAATCGCGCTGATCTTCGCTTCATCCATAATGATCGCGTCACATTCCGTATGCCCGGCGCATTTATTGTTTCCGTTTATTTTGGACAAAAATACCTGGCGGGAAGTATCTCTTGCAACTGCTCTGGAGATGACGTTTGCACTGGAATCTTCTCCATCCAGATCTACCTCAAACTCGCTCTCCGCATACTGCTTTCCGTGTGTCATCAGACGTTCCGTAATCACTAACTTCGCACCGTCAGCCAGCTTTGCTTTCGTGGAACGTTTCGTAGAATCCACGCCGCGGATCTGCACCGTTTCCAGTTCCATTGAACTGTTTTCACCCAGTTCCACTACCGTCTGCGGATTCATAATACGCTCTCCGGCGCCGTCCCCCGCACCATAATGCTTTTCCACATATTTTACCGTAGAATTTTTTCCCACAAAAAAACTGTGGATACCGTCATGCCTGGATTCTTTGTCACCGGAATTATGTATCCCGCATCCGGCAACGATCACTACGTCGCAGTCATCTCCAACATAAAAATCATTATAAACCATTTCTGTCAGGCCGCTCTGGCTCAAGACCACCGGGATATGCACGCTTTCTTTTTTTGTGCCCGGTTTTATGACAATATCAATTCCGGATTTATCCGTTTTCGTTACGATATCTATATTCGCCGTTGTATTTCTGGCCGCCATCTGCCCGTTGGCACGGATATTAAAAGCGCCTTCCGGCACTTCATGCAGTCCCGCGACTTCTTCCAATAATGATTTTTGTATTGCATCCATTTCCTATCACTCCCTTACTGGTTAAACTTGTCCTCTAAAAATTTGCATCCCCTGTTTGTTTCATTCAAAAGTTCCGGCAAAATATCCTCTTTTTTCCCTCTGTTTACGACCTGCCCGTCCGCAATCAATATGATCTCGTCCGCAATATTCAGGATTCTTTCCTGATGGGAAATAATAATGATCGTATTATCATTTTCCACATGCATTTTCTCAAATACACGGATCAGATTCTGGAAACTCCAGAGGTCGATTCCGGCTTCCGGTTCGTCAAATACAGAAAGTTCCGTATTCCTTGCAAGGATCGTAGCAATCTCGATCCGTTTGAGTTCACCGCCGGAAAGAGAACCGTCTACTTCCCGGTTAATATATTCCCGTGCGCACAGCCCTACTTCCGACAAGTAATCGCATGCCTGGCCGATGCTGGTATCCGAACCGGCTGCCAGCGTAATCAAATCTTTTACTTTCAGGCCTTTAAAGCGTACCGGCTGCTGAAACGCAAAACTGATCCCCTCCCTGGCACGTTCCGTAATACTCATGCCGGTAATATCTTTCCCGTTAAAAAGGATCTGCCCATCTGTCGGGTTTTCAATTCCGACAATAATTTTTGCCAGCGTTGATTTTCCGCCGCCGTTCGGACCTGTAATCGCCACAAATTTTTTATCTTCTATTTTCAGATTAACATGTCTTATGATTTCTTTTGCTCCGGAATCCGCCGGAACTTCAAAACATATATCTTTTAGCTCGAGCATATCTGCACGCCTCCTGTTCTTTTTCAATTCGTGACATCCATTATAACAAAGATTCTCTGTTCTGTCACTTTTATTTTAAGATTTCCTCCTTTCCAATCTTTTGCAGTTTCTTACAGGGAAGCAAAACGGCGACCAGTAAACGCCGGACGCATTAAAAAACAGGAAGCCTTGCGCGTCTTATCATAACGGAAGCAGATTAAATACCGATTAAAGCTTTTTCATAAATCACGGTACGCCGGATTACCGGCAGTTTTCCGTCCTGCTGCCGTCACGGCCGCAGAACATTTTCCGGAAGTTACCATATAGTAATACAGAAAATATCATTATGATAGATAATATCAGGAAGGAGTAACATTTTTATGGAAGGCATTGATGTCAGCCAATGGCAGGGAAATATCAATTTTGAACTGGTAAAACAAGCAGGAATCCAGCTTGTATATATAAAAGCAAGCGAAGGGATCGATCTTACGGATCCGTATTTTTCACAAAATGCCCAAAACGCCCGAAACGCCGGCCTTTTAGTCGGATTTTACCATTATCTTACGGCACGGAGCGCATCTGCGGCAAGACAGGAAGCATACCATTTTGTTTCCGTAACAAACGGATACGCCTGCGAGGGAAAACCCGTCATGGATATCGAAGATCTGGCAGGACTTACCCAGACGGAAATCAATACGATTGCAGAGGCGTTTCTGGTAGGCGTGCAGGAATTCAGCAACAAATCCCCCGCTATTTACGCAGATGCCTATAATGCATCTCTTTTTTACGCTACTCTGACCGCATGGCCGCTGTGGATTGCTCAATATGGCGTTTCGGAACCGGATACCAACAATCCATGGAACCAGTGGAGCGGATGGCAGTATACGGATACCGGGAACGTCGCTGGAATACGGGGAAATGTGGACCGGGATATTTTCAGGAGCGAAATGCTGAACGGAGGATCAGATGCGGTAGAAATACGAGGAAACCGTCCGATTTACGGCGTTACGGATATTAATTATGTTGTCGTACCGGGGGATACGCTCTCCGGCATTGCCCGTAAATACCACACGACGCTGAACGAAATTCTGGCCATCAATAATATACTCAATCCAAACCTGATCTATCCGGGACAGATCATCCGGATCCGCGTCCGCGACGACAGACGACAGGCAGAAACTTACCGCATCTACCGCGTACAGCCGGGGGATACGCTCTCCGGTATTGCCAGCCGATACAACACGACCGTTGCCGCCCTGGTACGAATCAATCATATTCCAGATCCGAATCTGATTTATCCGGGACAGATTATCAAGATTTGATTCCATTCGCCGGATTGACTTCAGGTGCGTACTCTGCTATGCTTTTTTCAGTAAAAAAGGAGTGGTGCGCTATGATAAAGCGAAATGAATTGTTAACTTTGAATTTTTATAAAAAAGAACCGTTCACCGGCAGTTATCACGGGATGCGTTACCGTATTGAAAAAATGGAGGAAGACGGCTCTGTCTTCCTCCTGGCGGCAACGTATCCTCAGCCGTTTTGCTTTACGGCGACCGACAATTCCTTAAAGACGTTTGAAAAATTTGATTTTTCGGAACAGGGCCTGTGTGACGCTGCAGACTGGCTCAATACGCAATATGAAAATAATCCGGAAAAATGGAAATCGACGTGTTGACGTTAAAAAGCTAACGCCATCACAAGCGGTATCGTCGCCACGCTGAACAGCGTGGACACAAATACCGTCTTTGCAGCCAACTGCGTATTTGTCCCGTATTGCTCGGTCAGAATCGACGCCGATGACGCCGCCGGAAGCGCCGCCATCATTACTATGATTTTTCCCATCAGCTTTCCGTCCAACGCCGGAACCATCTTTATCACAAACGCCGTAATAAGCGGTATCGCAAGCAGCCTTACCACGCTGATAATCCAGACGTCTTTCCCTTTCATTACTGTTCTCAGATCAATACGCGACAGGGACAATCCAACTACAATCATCGACAACCCGGCCGTCAGATCGCCGACATACGCCAGCAGATCCGTAACCATTTCCGGCAGAGGTATTTGAAACAGATAGAAAACAAGTCCCGCTACCACTGCGATATTAATATTATTGACCACCATTTTCTTTAAGCTGATCTTTTCTTTTACCGGATAGTACTTTGTCAGCAGTTTCATACCCAGCGAAAAAATCAGGAAATTGGATACGACGTTGGCTATGGCCATTAAAAACATCCCGTCGTCCCCGTAAACAGACATTGCTAACGGAAATCCCATAAAACCGTTATTGGAAAACATACAGACAAAGACCCATACACCGCGGCTTTTTTCGGGAATCTTTAACGCAATTACCAAAAGTAATCCCAAAAGCATGGACACAATATGAAATATAATCGCAGCCAGAAAAATCCAGATGCTCTGCTGCATCAGTTCTTCATTAAACGGGCGCACCATAGACAAAAAAACAGTGGCCGGCAGCGTAACTTTCACAAGAAAATTTGACAGATCCGGCGTACAGCTTTTTCGTATAATTCCTTTTTTCCCTATAAAAAATCCCAGAAAGATCAGGGCAAATAAAATGACCACCCTGCTTAAAATTACATACATATTACTCTCCCGCCACAGACATATCGGCAACCAGCACCGACGGCGCTCCGATTGTCGTGCTGCCGTGCGGGATTCCCATTTCCATATCGTCCGCCGCTTTCTTTATCGATTTCAGTACTTCATAAAAGTTCCCTGCAACCGTGATCTGATTGACCGGGAAACGCCTTTGTCCGTTCTCAAAATAATATCCGGACGCATTCAGCGAAAAATCCCCGCTCGTCGTATCCGCGCCCGCATGCATCCCGTTTAACTGTGTGATGACAAGTCCTGTTCCCGCAAAGTCGAGAAGCTCTTCCAACGTATCCTCGCCCGGCTGCAAATACATTTGTGTCGGCATAACCTCCACTGGCGCGTCATAATCCGCTTTGATACCGTTCCCGGTACTGGCCTTTCCCGCTTTTGCCGCCGTCCGCAGATCATATAAAAGAGTATTTAATACGCCGTTTTCCACAACCATTTTCTTTCTCGCCGCTACTCCCTCATCGTCGAAACTGCGCCAGATCATACCGCCCTCAAACATCGGATTATCGATAATCGTCACCGCGTCCGATGCAATCCGGCTGCCCTCTTTTCCTTTTAACAAAGACATTCCTTTCTGCGCCTCATCCGCGGAAAACACCGTAGAAAAATGAGATAACAGCGCCTGCATCTGCCGGTTTTTCAAAATCACGTGATACCGGCCGGTTTTCACCGGTTTCGCGCCGATCGTATCCATACTTTGCCGATATGCGTTTTCACTTAAAGCTTTCGTGTCCATATCTTTCAAAGAACCCAGCGCATAGTCGAATCCATAATACATTTGCTGTTCTTTCTGCAAAATTGCCACGCTGACCGCAATGTCAAACCGATAACTTTCGTATAAATCCACGCCTTTGGAATTGTAAATACCGATTTTTCCCGATACGGTTCCGGTACTGGACTGGCTTCCCTCTGAAACAAGTTCGCCTTTTGCAAAAAGATCTTCCTGTATGGATACTGCCGTTTCAATCAGGTCTTTTGCACTGACAGACGGCCTTTCTGTTTTCTCCAAAACAGGATATTCCTCTTTTCCGTCAGAAAGAAATACCTCTTCTTCCACTTCCAGCAACGACGCATTTTCCTTTGCCGCCGCCACGATCCGGCACGCTTCTTCTTTTTCCATACGCTCCGTGGACGCATATCCCATTTTCCCGTCCACAATACATCGGAAACAAATGCCGGACGCTTTTGCCGTTGCAAATTTGTCCACTTCTTTCAACAACGTTTCCACTTCTGCGGATTCCCCTTCCGCATAATAAATTTCATATTCCGTAATTCCGGCTTCGGCCGCCGCCTGCCGGATCGTTTCTTTCATTTTCGAATATTCCACTTTTCGCCCTCCTATCTTCCGCCTACCGTAATCGAGGAAACGCGCACTAACGGCTGCCCGACGTCCGTCGGAATACTGCCGCTTGACGCTCCGCACATTCCCTGCGCACGGTCCAGGTTCTGGCCTACCATGTCAATATTCATCAATATTTCAGAGCCTTTTCCGATCAGGCTCGCACCGCGCACCGGTTCCGTGATCTTTCCGTTTTTCACAAGATATCCTTCCGTCACCGCAAAATTAAATTCTCCGGTTACCGGATTGACGGAACCTCCGCCCATTGATTTGGCATACAGTCCGTTGTCGATCGAAGCGATAATGTCCTCGTTTTTATCCGGTCCGTTGTCCAAAAACGTATTGGTCATGCGGGAAGTCGGAGGATACTGATATCCCTGCCTGCGGCTGTTCCCGGTCGTTTCAAGGCCCATGCGCCTGCCGTTTAATTTATCTACCATATATGTTTTTAAAATTCCGTTTTCGATCAAAACATTTCTTTGTGCCGGCGTCCCCTCGTCGTCAATATCGATCGAACCCCATCCGTTAGGGATCGTCCCGTCATCAATCGCCGTTACTTTTTCATTGGCGATCTGCTGTCCCAGTCTTCCCGTAAACTGCGACTGGCCCAGTGCCACCGAAGCCGCTTCTAATGAATGTCCGCACGCCTCATGGAAAATCACGCCGCCGTAGCCGTTTTCAATGGCAACCGGCATAGTTCCCGCCGGGCAGTATCCGGCATTAATTAATACCATTGCCTGCTGTGCCGCTTTCTTTCCGATTTCTTTTGGATCTTTTTCTTCAAAAAATTCGAGTCCCTGCCGGCTTCCCGGTGCAAAAGTTCCTGACTGGTTTTCCCCGTTTTTGGACGCCACTGCTTCCACTCGCATCCGCGTCCGAATCCGCCTGTCGTTCGTATACAGGCCTTCGCTTGTCGCAATCCAGATTTTGTGATCCACATCCAGAACAGACGCTTCTACCTGGGAAATATCCGCATGATATCCCTTTGCCGCAAAGTAAGCGTCCTTTAAAATCTCAATCTTCCTGCTCTTTTCTGCCGTCGACGGTACGATCTTCACCGGATGGATATTCGGAAAGATCTGTTCCGTCAGATAAATGTCCGGAGCGCCATTCTGGGCGCCGATCGCTTCCGCCACCTGTTTTGCACAGGAAATCAAACTCTCCCGGCTTAACACGCTTGTGGCTCCGTTGACGCTTTTTGTTCCTTTCCATGCGCGGATTCCGGCTCCCGAAATAAGCGTATCCGTTATTTTCTCTACTTTGTCATTACACATGGAAATGGAATGTTGATTCGTATGTTCCATGTATATTTCCGCATAATCCGCTCCGGTCGCCATTGCGCACTGCAGGACTTCCTCTAAAATTTTCTTTGAAACCATGCTGCTTTCCCACCTTTCTGTTTTTATTTTCTGTCATCTTCCTATTTCATTTTTCCAAAACTATTTGCTTTTATTTTTCCGAAATCTTTTGCTTTAAATATTCAATTTTTGCTTTCCGTCTGTTTAACTCCCGTTCCTGATTCGCACACAACTGTGCCAGCGCCTGTTTTTTCTCTGCCAGCGTCTTTTTGGTATCCTGCTTTTTCTTCCAGGAAAAAAGAAGCCGGTGTGCATATTGTTCCTGATAATAATCCACCTCATACTGCGCCTGGTTTTTTTCTTCATGCATTTGTGCACGGCGTTCTTTCAGGGCGGCACGCTCCGCTTCCAACTGTTCCGGCAATGTCATCTCTTCCTGCGACATATCATGCTCCTTTCGATTACGTTCCGTATAAAACAACCGCAGAAAAGCAGCCTGACACATTTCCCATCCGAAAACTGTGTCCGCCGCTTTTTTGTCTACGATGTTTTGGCAATTATGCCACCATGCTTTTAATCACAGCATCTACTTCCTCTACGCTTTTCCCTGTCGCAAGGGTTATCTGCTCAAGAGTAAAATTATTATGATACATATTCATAATAACTCTGGCTTCTCCCTCGGCTCTGCCCTCAATTCTGCCTTCAGTTCTGCCTTTTTCCCTGATTCCTTGTGATAAATTACACATCGTAACCACGTCCTCTCTAATTTTATCTTCCAACAGGATGCCATATTCCGTTTCCATAATCCCTAATTTTTCATCAACAGACAGTTCCATTGATAATACTGCGCTCAACAAACGGTGAAGTTCATATTTATCATCATGTTCCGGAAGTTCATCCGCTATCCCTATCATGACAATATTCAGCAAATCAAGGCCGCCTTCCCATGGAGAAGAACCAAGCATGTCATCTTTCGTCAGATGTACGTAAGCCATACTGCTCTCGTCCATGCCCATGCATACCCAAATGGAATATACGCGCCGGATATCATTATAATTCATCTTAACAAAATCTCTTTCCTTTTGTGATAAAATAAGGCGGCTGACATAAAATACTGCCCTGTTTAAAATATGGTAATCAACCGGTTCCCCTTTCTGCGCTTCCAAATTGACAATAGCCTGTGAGATTCCGTCTTTCATTCGCACATAGAATATAATGTCGAAACGAATCAAGCCTTCATTTATCTCCGAATTTTCTGTATTCAACCCGACAATCCGCTGCATTTACTGCATTTTTTATTTCCACATTCACGGGCGTAACCTCCTGATATACAGCTGGCAAAATATAAAATCTTTCCCGAAAGACATATGGCCTCAAAATCATTATAGTCTGAAACTGCTATTGAATCAATGGGTTTTTCTTTCATATTATCAGAAGTTGACAGCATCAGAAAGACTGATTTCATATGTCTGCTGTCAGTCCATACAAAATATAACAACTGCCTGCTTCATCAAATGGATTTTCTTCCGCAAGAGCAATTGGTTATTATTTTGTACCGGCCTGCCATTCCACGTTTGTGAAAACCTGCCTTTATGCTGCAGATCTTCTGAAATATTTCGCAAAGGTATTAGAACTACCGGTACGCCGACCTTTCCCGCTTACAAAAATATTTCTGGAACATTTCGCCGCCGATGCGTTCAGGCAGACGGCACAAAACAGGCAGGACAGCATATTTTGTGCCGTCTGCCGTCCGGAATCAGGAACTAAATGTTCGCAGTAATATTTTTTACATCCTGCAAATTCAAAGTTTGCAAAATCCATTTTAAAGATTTTAAAAAAAGCTCTTTACATATACCCGGTATAGGTATATACTAGTTGTAGTATAATTAAGAAACGACATAAAAGTAATACTTTTTCTGAAATCCGGACACACTGACCGTAACTGCAATGCACATTCTTCTATATAAGTCCGGATGCAGAACATAGAAAGGGAAATCAATATGAACAAAAACATACAAACCGAAACAAAGTCCGAAACCTGCTGCAGCGAACGCCGGAAAATCCGTACCAAAGAAGAAATCAAACAGCTGGCCACACGGTTAAACCGTATCGAGGGACAGGTTCGCGGTGTAAAAAACATGTTGGAAAACGGCGCTTACTGTGTGGATATTCTGACACAGGTCAGCGCCATCACCGCCGCTTTAAACAGTTTTAATAAAGTACTGCTTGCCAGCCATATCAGCACCTGTTTTGTGGACGATATCAAAGAAGAAAAAGAGGGCGCAGTAGAGGAACTGGTCGGTATCATACAGAAATTAATGAAAAATTAGGACAACAGAAAGTTAAAAACAGTTACAGGAGGAAACCGATTTGGAACAATATAATGTTACAGGGATGAGCTGCGCTGCCTGCTCCGCCCATGTAGAAAAAGCAGTGGCTAAAGTGGACGGCGTCACTTCCGTAAGCGTCAGCCTGCTGACCAACTCTATGGGAGTGGAAGGCACTGCGGACAGTTCCGCTATTATTCAGGCTGTAGTAGACGCCGGTTACGGAGCCAGCCGGAAAAATGCGGACGCTCCGTCCGCCGCTGCAACTGCCGAAGATCTGGAAAACCACGATATTCCCGTGATCCGCAAACGGCTGATTGCTTCCGTTTGCATCCTGCTCCCACTTATGTATGTTTCCATGGGGCATATTATGTGGAACTGGCCTCTGCCGGAATTACTTGCCGGAAACCCTCTGGCGCTCGGACTGTATCAATTGCTGCTTACCATCCTCGTTATGGTAATCAACCAGAAATTTTTCATAAACGGCTTTACCAGCCTGTTAAAACGCTCCCCGAATATGGATACGCTTGTAGCGCTGGGTTCCGCCGCCTCTTTCGCATACAGCACATACGGAATGTTTGCGATGACGCAGGCTGCGATTGACGGAAACCTCATGGATTCCCACGCTTATCTGCATGAATTTTATTTTGAATCGGCAGCCATGATCCTGACTTTGATCACTGTAGGAAAATTTCTGGAAGCGATCTCAAAAGGCCGGACTACAGACGCGCTGAAAGGCCTGATGAACCTTGCTCCGCAAACGGCCACGCTTGTAAAAGACGGAAAAGAAATCACCGTTGCCATATCCGATGTAAAACCTGGCGACATTTTCCTTGTGCGTCCCGGAGAATCCGTTCCGGTCGACGGCGTAATTCTGGAAGGTTCCTGCGCTGTCGACGAATCCGCCATTTCCGGGGAAAGTCTTCCGGTAGACAAAGAACCGGGGGACGCCGTATCCTCAGCAACGCTGAACCAGACCGGTTTTATCCGCTGCGAAGCAAAGCGTGTCGGAGAAGATACGACACTGGCACAGATTATCCGTCTGGTATCTGATGCCGCCGCCACCAAAGCGCCGATCGCAAAAGTTGCCGACAAAGTATCCGGCATTTTTGTACCGGCTGTACTGACGATTGCCGCAATTACGATTATTGTCTGGCTTTTATGCGGAGCGTCATTCGGATTTGCCCTTGCTCGGGGGATCTCCGTACTTGTAATCAGCTGCCCGTGCGCTCTCGGCCTTGCCACCCCGGTAGCCATCATGGTCGGAAACGGAATGGGAGCGCGCAAAGGCGTCTTATTCAAAACTGCTGCTTCCCTGGAAGCCGCCGGCAGATCCGATATCATCGTATTGGACAAAACCGGCACAATCACAAGCGGCACGATGGAAGTCACGGATCTTCTGCCTGCCGACGGTATTTCCGAAAACGAACTGCTCCTTTATGCCTGGCAGTTAGAACGGCTCAGCGAACATCCTCTCGGACGCGCCGTCAGCATTTATGCGGAAAAAAAGCAATATAAAGAAACGAATGTCGAAAACTTTTCCGTTTCTGCCGGGAACGGACTGTCCGGAATCATAGACGGCGTTCTTACGCTGGGCGGAAAACCGGATTTTATTGGGAAGCACTGCCCGATCGCCGAAAACATGGAAAAAGAAGCTGACAGCTATGCCCGGATGGGCAAAACACCCCTCTTTTTCTGCCGCGGCGGCGCTCTTCTCGGAATTATTGCCGTTGCGGATACGATCCGCCCAACCAGCCAAAAAGCAATCGAGGACTTAAAGCAAATGGGATTGTCCGTTGTGATGCTGACAGGAGATAACCACAAAACCGCTCTTACAATCGGCAAAGAAGCCGGTGTGGATAAAGTGATCGCCGAAGTCGTTCCGGCCGAAAAAGAATCCGTCGTTGCAAACCTCAGCCAATACGGAAAAGTCGCCATGGTCGGCGACGGGATCAACGACGCTCCCGCGCTGACCCGTGCCGATACCGGCATCGCTATCGGCGCAGGTACCGACGTGGCGATCGATGCCGCCGACGTCGTCCTTATGAAAAGCGACCTGGCCGACGTGCCTGCGGCGATCCGGTTAAGCCGCGGCGTGCTGCGGAATATCCACGAAAACCTGTTCTGGGCTTTTATTTACAATATGATTGGTATTCCGCTTGCTGCCGGATGTTTCTACCACTTCTGGGGCATCAGCCTCAATCCGATGTTCGGAGCCGCCGCTATGAGCCTTTCGAGTTTCTGCGTCGTTACAAACGCTTTGCGCCTGAATTTCTTAAAAATCGCAGACAACCGAAAGGATTATAAATACAAAAGAAATCCGGTATCTATCCCGGATCTGACACCAAATTCTAAAAAAGAAAACAAGGAGGAAACTGTTACTATGAAAAAAACAATGCATATTGAGGGCATGATGTGCGAACATTGCCAGGGAAGAGTATCCGACGCATTAAACGCAATTGAGGGCGTAAGCGCCCAGGTGGATCACAAAACAGATTCCGCAGCCGTTACATTATCCGCAGACATAGCGGATGATACGCTGATTGCCGCAGTCACGGATGCAGGATATAAAGTCCTGTCCATAGAAGCATAAAGAATCAATTGACCGGGCGGACGGAAGCGTATACTTCTGTCCGCCCGGTCAATCTAAAATAGCTAATGTTATCTGTATTTTACTATTTATAATGCCCTTTACATGCATCATAATCCCATTGTATCCGCTCAATTACCATAAAATTTTTTATTCCTCAATCAATTCATGTTCTGCAAATTTTAACCGGCCTGCTTTATAATCTTCCATTTTCTTTTCCAGGTAACGAATATTACTTTCACTGTAAAATGGATCTGGATCTGCAGTAATTTCAAACGGAATACGCCTTTCCTGTGCTACTTTTGTACAAAAAATATTGATAGCTGTTGTAAGATTCATTCCCATTTTACTTTTTCATCCATTTTCTTTACGTACAGCTTTTCTTTATGCACCACACTCAATCAGTACATTGTAAAATTTCCCGGAAACAGCATACTATTGCTCATCGTTTCCTCTTAATTCTTTTTAAGGCCCACAGCCAGCAAGCCAAGCAGTACAACAGTATCCACAATTAAAACCATAACAATATTTTTTGCTACACCAAAAACAAAGAGAACCGAAAAAATTTCTACCGAAAATGCAACAAAACACAAATAATTGGTCAAATATTCCGCTATGACCTCCACATAGCAAGGATACCTCTGCAGTCTTGCGTAGAGAAACGGTCTTAACAGCCAGCGTATCACACCGCATGCGGCCGGATAAGCAAAAATAAATTTCTTATCCACCAGCGAAGAAGCCGCTCCGCCGCTCCACTGTATCGGAATTTCGGACGGCAACGCCCTGTAAAACAACAGCGCGGTAAAGAAGCATAACGCGGTGATCACTATCCAGGTAATGAAACTTCCCCATATATACAAAAAGCTGACGGAATCCAATTTAAAAACAGGTTTATTCCCGTTCCAATACTCCTGCAATTCCGCTACAAATTGATTCACCTGTAAATTTTTATACTCAATATTTTTTGTCTGCAGCATTTTTTCGCACATCATTTTCGCTTTGTTTAAATCAGCCATCTGACTTTCCAGCCGCTTGTGCTGTTTTTGAACCATTTCATGCAGCGCAGTCCTTCCCGACATCACATTCCGTATGTCTTCTATAGAAACCCCAAGCGTCCTGAGAAAAGCAATTTTTTTAATATCCTCTATATCGCTTTCGGAATAATCCCTGTAACCATTGCTTTTATTTCTTGACGGCACAATAAGTTCTTCTTTTTCATAAAAACGAATATTAGAGCGCGGCAGCCCTGTTTGTTTCTCCACTTCTTTAATCGTCATATCCCGTATCCTTTCCAAAACAGTATTAAACAGACAATCATCAGTATTAAACAGACAATTATTTCTCTTCCGATATACCGGATTTTGATATCAAAATAAGCCATAAACAGGGTTTACAGTCAAGTATTTTTTCAAAAAAATCCCCGCCAGTCCTGCAAGAGTAACAAAAAACAGTGAAATTACTCCTGACCGGCCAGCGGGGATTCTTCTCATTTGTATTTAGGAACTGTGAAAGAATAAATCTTTACAGTTCCTGACGTCCTATCATCATTTATTTCTGCAGATTTTTTACTGCCGCCAGAACTTCTTCTCTCTCCGGCATTGAGCGGATAGCCCCTTTCCTGGTCGTCACGATCGAAGCGGCTGCGTTTGCAAACAGTAACATTTCTTCCAGCGCTTTCTTCGTCAGGCCGTCCAGGCCATGTTCCAGTATAAAACCGAGCACGCAGGCGCAGAACGTATCTCCGGCTCCTGTCGTATCCACGGTTTTATCCGACAGAAAAGGTTTCCCGAATACTTTATCGGCGCCGTAATAAGCCAAGCTTCCTTCGCGGCCTAACGTTACATTAATCAGCCTGATATCTTTCCGCTCCCGAATTGTTTCTACCCCTTTGTCATAATCGTCGGCGCCTGTCAGCCATTTGATCTCGTTATCCGCAATTTTTAATATATCACACTGTTCGATACCGTACCAGATCGCTTCTTTTGCCTGTTCCAGGTCTTCCCACAGAAGTTCCCGCAAATTCGGGTCAAAAGAAATCAGCTTTCCCGCTTCTTTCGCACACTTAACCGCCGCGCGCGTGGCTCCTGCCGCCGGTTCGTCCGTAAGCGAAAGCGAACCGAAGTGGAAAATACGGCAGTCTTCAATCAAATCTTTACGGACTTCATGTTCTTCCAGCATAATATCCGCTCCGGGTTTCCGGTAAAACGAAAAATCCCTGTCACCGTCCGGAAACGTATGCACAAGCGCGAGCGTCGTATTCGTCTTTTTGTCCTGCACCAGCCCTTTTTCGAAGATACCCGCTTCCCGGATCGTTTTTTCCAGCATTTCCCCAAAAGAATCCGCCCCGACTTTTCCGATAAAAGCAACCGGATGCCCTAAACGGGACAACATTGCCAGAACATTACAGGGCGCTCCTCCCGGATTTGCCTCAAACATCGGATTTCCCTGTTCGCTGCGTCCGCTCTGAATAAAGTCAACCAGTAATTCCCCTAGTGCCACAACATCATACATTTCACGTTTTCCTCCTTAAGTTTTCGCCTGCATTCCGCCCGAGTTACCGGTGTGCCTCCTGATCCGAGCGATTGATTTGCTTTCTGTCTGAATCATTGATCCGTTTCCTGGTCTTATTTTTTTACCGCAATACTCTTTAAATACGCATTGATAAACAAATCAATATTTCCGTCCAGCACGCTGTCCACATTCCCGGTTTCGGCGTTAGTACGATGGTCTTTTACCATCGTATACGGCTGTAAAACATAAGAACGGATCTGGTTTCCCCAGCCGATCTCCGTTACGTCGCCACGAATATCCGCCGCTTTCTGCTCATTTTCCTGCTGCTTTAACAGATACAGCTTAGACTTTAACATCTGCATCGCCTTGTCTTTGTTCATATGCTGGGAACGCTCATTCTGGCACTGGACGACAATGCCTGTCGGCAAATGTGTAATCCGGATCGCCGACGACGTCTTGTTGATATGCTGGCCGCCCGCGCCGCTGGAACGGTACGTGTCGATCCGCAGATCATCGTCATTGATCTCTACATCCACATCTTCTTCAATATCCGGCATCACGTCGCAGGATACGAACGACGTCTGCCTCTTCCCCGCGGCGTTAAACGGAGAAATCCGCACCAGGCGGTGCACGCCTTTTTCCGATTTCAGATAGCCGTAAGCATTTTCACCGTTTACCTGAAATGTAATCGACTTAATTCCGGCTTCTTCTCCCTCCAGGAAATCCAGCGTTTCTACCGTAAACCCTTTCGCTGCCGCCCACCGGGAAAACATCCGGTACAGCATCGACGCCCAGTCGCAGGATTCCGTTCCTCCCGCACCTGCATGCAGCGATACGATAGCATTATCCCGGTCATATTCGCCGGATAACAATGTTTTCATACGAATGGATTCAAACCGGCTGCGAAAACCGGAAAACTCCTCTTCAATCTCCGGAATCAGCGAAGCGTCGTTTTCTTCGTATCCCATTTCGATCAGCGTTTCGATATCCTCCATGCTGTTTTCCAGCGCCGTATAAATTTCCAGATCGTCTTTCAGGCTTTTTAACTCTTTGGTCTGTTTCTGTGATTTTTCGGGATCTTCCCAAAAATCAGGAGCTTCCATCAACCGCTCCAACTCTTCTACCCTCTGCGTCTTATTCGCGAGGTCAAAGTGAATCCCTCAATTCTGCTAATGGCTCTTTGTAAGCAATCAATTCTGCTTTGAACTGATCTAATTCTACCACGCAATCACCTCTTTCTTTTTTTGCGGTTCCCGTACCGTAATGGCCAGGATTAGTTGTTTAATAATAGTTCCCATACCGTATACGGTCAGGACTCGTTGTTTAATACTTCCACTGCTTTCATTATCTGGTTATCTCCGGTATACTCAAACTCCGTTTCAGAACCGGTATATTCATATTCCACCTCAATATCAGGGGAAATACCAACCTCATGGATATAATTTCCGTTCGGCGTAAAATATCTCGCCGTTGTAATCTTCATGGCGCTCCCGTCGTTTAACGGCATAATCGTCTGAACGATCCCTTTGCCGAAACTGGTCGTACCGATGATCGTACCATAATCAAAATCCTGTATCGCCCCGGCAAATATTTCCGACGCGCTGGCGCTGTGTTTATCTATCAGAACCGCCATCGGAATATCCAAAAAATGCTCTGCATCGGAAGTATACTCTTCCCGTTCCCCGGATTTGTTTTCCGTATATACCATCAACCCTTCCGGCAGAATATCGTCCAGTATCTCTGTCACGGACGTAACCGTCCCTCCAGGATTTCCTCTCAGATCAATAATCATCTTCTTCATGCCCTGCGTCTGCAGTTCTGCCAGCATTTTTTCAAACTGGGAACTCGTTACGGAACTAAATTCACTGATCCCGATATAACCGATATCTCCCTCCAGCATTTCCCCGGAAACAGTCGGGATCTCCACTTCCGCGCGGAAAATATCCATTTCTACTTTTTCTTTCGACTCTCCACGTTCCACCTGGAAATGTACAGACGTATCTTTCTCTCCTTTAATATAGGTCACAAGTTCCGACAGCTCCATCGAATCCGCCCGGTGTTCATCCACATAAAGAATGTTATCTCCGGCTTTCAGCCCGGCTTCCTCTGCCGGCGTTCCCTCATATACCCTGTCAACGACCACTTCATTCGTATTCAGATCCTGTTGGAACGCAGCGCCGATCCCATAATAGGAACCCGACGTCTGCTGATTCAGTTCTTCGTATTGTTCAGCCGTATAATATTCCGTATACGGATCTCCCGCACCGCTGAACACCCCGGCATACAATCCCTCTACGAGGTCTTCTTTATCCAGGTCTTCATAATAATACTCCTGCAAATATTCTGACAGAAGATCAATCTTCTCCTGTACTTCCTGTGTCAAAATCTGCTGTACGTCTGTTTTTGTGCTATCAGCCGTACTGTCCGGCACAGATTGGCTTCCCTGACGGTAACGCAGGTATCCCAATACCACTGCCGTCAAAACCGCCAGCACGATTAAAACCATGAGAATCCCTGTACCGACGCCGGCCGCAAAACTGCGCGGACGCCTGTTTCCCGACCGATCCAGCCAGTTTTCATCATACTCGTGCCCGTACATCTTCCGGTTTACCTCAAACTCGCTTTCATTCTCATTTTTATTATTCATATGCCATGCCTTTCTTTATACTTTTAAATGCTTATGAATAGTCAGACGACTGCCTATAAAACCAATACCGACGCCAAGTACAATCCCTACCGGAACCAGTACGCGGAATACCTGGTGTACCGGCAGAAAATTCATAATATCATTCAAAAAATAGAACTTTGCGGCAATGTAAGTTACGACACGTTTATAAAGGAAAAACAACACGATCAAAGGAATCACCGAACCGACAAACCCGATCAGGATCCCTTCAATCAAAAACGGAAGCCGCACAAAATAGTCTGTCGCACCGATCAGTTTCATAATCGCAATCTCTTCCCTGCGGACGGAAATCCCGACCGTAACCGTATTGCTGATCAAAAAGATTGAAACCGCCAACAGAATAATAATAATTCCCACGGAAATATAACCGATCAGACTGTTAAAATCCGTCAGCGTATTTGCCGCCAGTTCCGATTTATTGATCTCGCGCACGCCGTCCAGCGTCATTAAATAGTCTACGAGCGCCTGCTGCATTGATACGTCGTTTAAGTAAATCTGATAGTTGGCGTCTTTTGCCAGCGGATTGTTTTCTTCATATCCGGCAGCCAGTTCTTCGTTTCCTTCAAAATAAATTTTTTTGAAATCTTCCCACGCCTGGTCGGCGGAAACAAATTCATAACTCGCCACTTCAGCCCGCTTCGCGATTTCGCTTCCTATATTATCGATCTGTGTCTGTGTCGTTCCCTCCTCAAAAAATACCGTAACCGCCACACCTTCTTCGGCTTCTTTTATAATATGCTGTAAATTCACGATCAGCGAATAGCAGATGCCAATCAGAAAAATACAGGCCGCCATCGTGGCCACAGAGGCCAGCGAAAACATTTTATTCCGCCAGATATTTTTTAATCCCTGATGCATGGTATATAAAAGCGTACTCAATTGCATCTTTCGTATTCCTCCTGTTTTTCATCCCCGACAATTATGCCGTTCCGAACTGTAATAACGCGTTTTTTCATCGTTTTTACTATTTCCAGGTTATGTGTAACTACGAGCACCGTCGTACCTTTTTTATTAATTTCATCCAGAAGTCTCATAATCTCCCAGGCATTCCGGTTATCCAGGTTTCCTGTCGGCTCATCCGCCAGCAAAATTTTCGGTTCGTTGACAAGCGCCCTGGCGATCGCTACTCTTTGCTGCTCTCCTCCCGACAACTGTTTCGGAAAAGAACGGTACTTCGGCGCCAGTCCCACCAGGGAAAGCATCATAGGCACCCGCCGTTTGATCGTCCTGGCCGGCGCCGATACCACCCGCTGCGCAAACGCAATATTTTCATAAATATTCCGATCCGTCAGCAGGCGGAAATCCTGAAATACAACGCCAAGATTTCGCCGGTATTTCGGAATCTGTTTCCGATGGACCGCGGACAGGTTTTTTCCGTTGATCCATATCGTTCCTTCCGTCGGTTCCAGTTCCTTTAACAACAACTTAATAAGCGTCGATTTCCCAGAGCCGCTGTCCCCTACTATAAATACGAATTCACCCTCTTCAATATGCAGGCTGACATGATTCAGGGCCGGAACCCCGGCCGTATATTCTTTACTCACATTTTCCAGTTTAATCATGAGCTCCTCCCTGGTATGTTAATAATTCAACGATTCCATATATTTCATATATTTCACTACCATTAAAGCAATCTTAAACGTGATCGCATCCTCAAACACCCGCAAATCCAGCCCCGTACTCTTCTGCAGTTTATCCAGGCGGTAAACCAGCGTGTTTCTGTGGATGTATAACTGCCTTGAAGTTTCGGAAACGTTAAGGCTGTTTTCAAAAAATTTATTGATCGTCGCCAGCGTTTCATCGTCAAAGTCGTCCGGCGATTTCCCGTCGAATATTTCTTTGATAAACATCTTGCACAACGGAATCGGAAGCTGATAAATCAGCCGGCCAATGCCCAGCGCCGCATATGCCACGACGTCTTTATCCTCAAAGAAAATCTTGCCGACGTCCAGCGCCATTTTCGCTTCTTTATAAGAACGCGATACTTCTTTGATTTCGGAAACCACCGTACCAAACGAAATATGCAGTTCCCGACCCTCGTTCCCCTTAAACAGATTAACGATCCCGTCTGCAATTTTATACAGGTCTTCAATCGTTTCATTCTCTGCCACTTCTTTTACGACAATGATATTTTTTTCATCGACCGCCGTTACGAAATCTTTGGCTTTTCCGCTGAAAATGCTGCGGATCTTTTCCAGCTCATTCCCGTCCTTTTCCCGATTAGTTTCCACAATATAGACCACGCGCCTGCAGTCCGTATCAATATGCAGTTTTTTCGCACGGTTATAAATGTCTACCAACAGGAGATTGTCTAATAACAGGTTTTTGATAAAGTTATCCTTATCAAATCGTTCCTTATATGCAATTAACAGATTCTGAATCTGAAAACCGGCAATTTTCCCTACCATATACACATCGTCGCTGTCGCCCCTTGCTATCAATACATATTCCAGTTGATGGTCATCAAATACTTTAAAAAACTGACAGCCTGACAATGTTTGAGAATCTGCCGGAGAATCAATAAAACTTAGCGCAGCGGAAACAAAACGGTCTGCTTCCGGAAAAGTCGTTGCCAAAACTTTTCCTTCCGTATCAATAATACACAATTCGATTCTGGCTATTCCCTTCAACCCATCCAGCGTGTTTTGAAGGATCTGATTTGAAATCATACTATTCCTCCCGCAATATGCAACTTTCACAAAGAAAGCCTTCTTTTTTCGTCAAAAAATATTCCTTTTACTTATATTATAGCAAAACGACAAAAAAAGAAAGAGGAATAATGTATTTTTTTATGCACTTTCGTTTTTCAATCTTCTTTATATTCAATAAAACCCTCTCCTAACACTTCACGCACGTCCGACACGATCACGAACGCTTTCGGATCAATGCCGTTCACCAGATCTTTCAGCTCCACAATCTGTTTTTTGGATACCACGCAGTAAAGCATACATTTTTCATTTCCGGAATACATTCCCTTTGCAGCCAGTCCGGTCACGCCTCTGTCCAACTGCTTAAAAATCTCTTTTGCGATTTCATGAGAATGCTCCGAAATGATATATACCCCTTTGGAATACTTCATGCCTTCCATGATCGCATCCGATACCTTGGTTGTGATCAGGATGGCCACAATCGCATACAGGGCCGCCTTTAATCCGAAAATATAACAGCCGATGACAACGACCGCTCCGTCTATGACCTGCATGATCTGCACGATCGAATAGTGTTTCATCTTATGCTGTATAATCGCCGCAACCATATCCGTACCGCCTGTCGTCGCTTTTGCCAGCAGGACGAGTCCCATGCCGACTCCGGCGATCGCTCCTCCAAAAATCGCCGACAGCACAAAATCTCCCTGTGACAGATCCCAGTCCGGAAGCACCGACAGCCAGACCGACAGAAATACCGTTGCCAGAATCGTTTTTCCGATAAATTGTTTTCCTTTTATCTTATAAGCAAGAATAAAAACAGGAATATTCAGGATCAGGTTGGTTACCCCCAGCGGAACGCCGCCCGGCAGCAGAGTTTCGGTAAGTTTCCGCGCAATGATCGCAATTCCGGAAAACCCTCCGGTAACCATTCCCATTTGATCGTAAATACATTTGATTCCCAGGCCCATGATCAACGTCCCCACTATAATCAGGGCGGCGTCCACAACTCTGGAACGCTTGTTTAATAAATTCATCCGTTTCTCTCCTGATAACTTTTCAATTGAATCTTCAGCTGCAGGTTTTCCAACAGCTTCCGGATTCCCGCGTTTTCACGAAAAATCGTATCCCTTCCTGTACCATACCAGATTTTTGCATTTAGTTTTCCCCTGTTTGATAAAATAAATGCTTCCCAGAGTGGAGAGGGCAGCAAAGATAACAGCACGTCCGGCGCTTCAATATTAATATCGTTAATCACAGCGTCCGCATCGGAAAGATCCTCCGCAATCAGACTGGAACCTTTCACTACCGCTTTTTCATAATGTCTTGTCAGAAACTCCCGAAATTCCTGCTGGTCGCTTTCTTCTGCGGCAAGCAGATAGATCGTTTTCTCATTACGGATCACCCGTTCCATAAATTCTTTAAAAAAATGCTGGTCCTGTACCTCCTGAACCCGCTGCGGCGAATGGATTCCCGCCGCCTTTAAAATTTCCCTGTCGCCGATGACCGACAGATCCAACGCTTCGATCGCTTCCCTCTGCTGCATATTTTCCGCAGCGTTCGACAACTGCTTTAACGTGATCGTTTCGATCAGCTTCATCTCGTTATTATTTAAATATTGCTCCACCCTGGAAATTGCTTCACGCACGGAATAATTATCCACACAGGTTCCTAATATATCTATTTTTTTAATCATACTCTTCCCCGTATTTCTCTAAATAGTGTTCTATGAGTATAGCAAAATCAAATCAGCTTTTCAAGTAAGGACTTTTTTGTGAAATCTGTCTTTCAGTAGAATTATATAGAATTAACTGATATTATATCCTTATTTTTGCTTCTTTTTTACATTTAAAATGTCAATTGTTTTTTCACTGTTTTTCCGTTTTTTTAAACTTTCTCTTAACTTCACAAAACATATGTTTCTATTTTTTACTATGTAAACTGAATTTTTTTCCGTTTTTTATGTGGATAAAGTGCATAACTCTGTGTATAATCCATTTTTTCGCATTTTTCAACATTTTTCGATGTGGATATCTTTTTCTCGCAAATACAATTTTCGTCACTTTTTTCCAATAGCCTTTTTCGCTTTGTGCATATTGTATAAATTGGTAATTTCAAATTCCTGCCGGAAAGTTTTTTGTCGCTTTTTGTGGCGGATGAAATGCCAGAGCATTTTCCCCTTAAAGCAAAAACTCTCTTACATCCGAAAATGTAAGAGAGTGCTTTTTACTGTTCCATATTCTGTTTCTTATTTTACTTTTTAGAAAATTCTTCTGATTGATAATATACTTCTGTAATTGATCGGAGAAGTATATTTAATACCGGTTGCTTCCGTACTTGCATGCACAATCGTATTATTTCCTACATAGATACCGACATGACCGCTATAACATACGATATCGCCCGGCTGGATTGCATCCATTCCTACTTCATATCCACATCCTGCAATTCCGCTGGAAGAGTGTGGTAAAGATACGCCAAACGCAGCATATACGCTCATAACAAATCCGGAGCAGTCGGCGCCGTTTGTTAAGCTTGAACCGCCGTACACATAAGGATTTCCTACAAACTGGCATGCGTAAGACGCTACTGCGCTTCCGCCTGCGCCAGATGGCGGTGCATAGCTTGCTGCCGGTTCGCTGCTAGGTGTGGAAGAACCGCCTCCTGAAGATGATGTGGAAGACTTCTGCCTTGCCGCTTCTCTGGCTGCTTCTTCTGCCGCTCTCTGTGCCGCTTCTCTTTCCGCTGCTTCTTTCGCAAGCCTTGCTTCTTCTTCTTCTTTGGACTCTGCCTGCACATAATCTGTATACAAGTCAGCATAATCCGTAGAAATATAACCTTCGCCTTCTTCAATGGATACTTTTATCCATCCGTCTTTTTCTTCCGATACCGTCAGTTCCTCTCCTTCCGGAACCAGACCCAGTACGCTGGCATCTGTAGAAGCGTCAGTCCTTACTTTTAACGTTTCCGTCGTAACGGTTGCCATTCTTGTTCCAACGGATTTTGCAAGTTCTTCATCTCCCGCTACCACAAACTCGCTTTTTACATATCCGGTAACGCTTCCGGATTTAATTTTATACCAATCTCCTTCCGTAGCAAGAATCGTTGCTGCGGAATTATCGTAAAGTTTTCCTAAAACCTCGCCTTCGGTATTCGCACTGTCACGAATATTTACGAAATTATCAACCTGAGCAATTGCAATATCCGCGTATTCGGATTTTACCGCTTCGGATTCCGGATCCGTATTTTCAATATAATCCATTACCGTACGTGACGCGCCTGCCACCAGACTTCCAGAAGATGCTTCCGCTTCCGTAACCATATTTGAAATAGAACTGCTTGTCCCTGCCGTTGCCGCGCCAAATACCACGGAATGGCCTGCCGTTAAAATCAGCATACCCGTCAGACAACCTGCAGTTATTTTAATAAATTTTCTGTTCATTGGAACCTCCGTATATTTTCTCCCAGTGTTTTTATAATCTTAACTTTCGTTTCCGAGTTTGTTACAACTTTATTACAAATTTTACAGGCATATTATAGCAAACGCATAACAAACTGTCAACCGGAATATCAACCAAAATATTTCCATTATTTTCCCGATTTTTTTACTGTTGTCTTTTTTATGCAGTCATTTTTTGCCTTGTATTTTTTGTCCGGGTGTGCCATACTGGTTACAAATACACTCATATATTCTTATAGTATGTATTTTCATACGGACAGAAAGGCGGGATGTATATGGATTTAAGTTCATTATCCATCACATTAAATCAATTAAGCCAGCCGTCAACCAGTCAGGATATCGGTGTCCTCATGTTAAGCAAACAGCTTGATACTACGGAAGCTTTAAGCGCGGAAATGATTAAGGCTATGGAACAGTCCGTTACCCCTGCGGTCGGTGGTAATATTGATTTGTATGTGTAAACACGAAAACCGGGATTAAGAATACTTAATCCCGGTTTCTGTAAT
Source organism: Eubacterium sp. (assembly GCA_022796875.1). Classification (GTDB taxonomy): domain Bacteria; phylum Bacillota; class Clostridia; order Lachnospirales; family Lachnospiraceae; genus JAAWJJ01. Next base: position 57,784 of record JAAWJJ010000014.1, read on the forward strand.
GACAATTTTTCTTTCTTTATAAAGCCTGCCTGCAGCGCGTTTAAAGGCGTTTTTACTTAAACCGGTTTCTTTCATAATATCTTCCGGAGAAGATTTGTCGTGAATCGGAAGTTCCCCTCCCCGGCTTTCTAATATCTGCATGATTTTTTCGGCATCCCCCTCTATTTGGACATATGCCCTCTCCCGCAGCGTCAGATCTGTTTTTCCGTCTTCTTTCACTCCAGCTACTTTCGCCTCTATAACATCCCCGATCTTTAAGGCCCTGCAGTCTTCATGTATCGGAATCCTCGCGGAATATTTGTCGTCAATCGCCAGAAAAGTACCAAAATTTTTACTAAACTCATATACCCTTGCTTTTACTACGTCGTCCCGGCGATAAGGCGACTGCCGGAACAGCACGTCATACAGCCCTTTCATCGTCGCACACAGGCGGTCACTTTTATCGATATACAGGCGTACCAGTATTTCGTCGTCTCTTTCCAGTTTGCGCAGCTGTTCCTTAAATGGAAGAAATAAATCTTTTTCCAGGCCCCAGTCCAGAAATGCGCCGATTCCCGTTACCTCAAGCACTTTCAGTACTGCAAATCCGTCTATTTGTATTTTCGGTGCATGGGTCGTACTGATCAGCCTGTCACTGGAATCTTTATATAAAAATACTTTGATTTCATCCCCGATTTTTGTGCCCTCCGGAACCTGCTTTGCCGGAAGCAGCACGCGGTGTTCCAAATTGCTCTCTTCCGCCAGGTATACTCCGAAATTCACTTCTTTTACTACGGTCAGTGTCTGAGTTTTTCCTAATTTTAACATAATCCTGTATTTTTCCTTTCTCTCTGCAGTATAAATGCTGCTCTGTTAATCCGGCGTCTGCATATATACTTCCGTTTCTGCTCTGTTAATCCGGCGTCTGCATATATACTTCCGTTTCTACTCTGTAAATTCTACGATCGCGTAAATCTGCTTTTCCTCATCGCATAACTGTACCGTTACTTTATCCTGTTCTTCCGTTACATACGGAAAAATCCTGTCGCCAAGCACCGCCGCTTTCCGATAGTCCGCGCGCATCTGCCTGACTTTTATACTTTCGGGCACATATTCCTGAGCCATGACCAGATACTGCCCGTTATTGACATGCTCATTGACATCCAACTGTGATTTCTGCACGGTCACAGGCTCTTTTGCACACCCCTGGCTATCCGCCGCAATTTTCCTCGGCGCATAATCCATTTTCAGCTTCTCTGACAACTCATATTTACTCCAGACGGTTTCCGGGATTTTCAAGGGACGTCCATTTTTTATATCCATCAGAAACCAGACAGAATTCGCATAAGCGTACATTCGGCCGTTTCCGTCTTCCATCGTAAAATTACGATAACCGAAAGTCCCCTTAAAATCATAAGGAGATGTCGTCACGACAATTTCGTCCGGATATTTCGGAAATTCTTCTATTACAATCTGCCAGGATGCCAAAATCCATGCATAGCCGTTTCCTGCCATATCGTCAATTCCCATTCCAATATCTTCGGAATGAAAACAGCTGCAGTCCTGAAAGTAGTTTAACAGGGCGCTCAACGTCATATCTTTTTTATCATCCACTTCGCTGAAGCGGACTCTGCCGTTCATACCGTACATAAAAACTGTTTCCCCTTTCCCGGAATAATACATACAGAGAAAAGCACCACATCCGTGGTGCTTTCCTCACACTTCATAACTGGCCCACCAGGACTCGAACCTGGAAATGACGGAGTCAGAGTCCGTTGCCTTACCATTTGGCGATGGGCCATCATCTCAGCGACAAAAATTATTATACACAACATGTTTCCAAATTGCAAGTACTTTTTTTATTTTTTTATCAGAAATTTACAGGGGGGGTACATTCCATGGGAAAACCCTGGCAGTTTGATCGTTTCTTTACGGAACGGCTTTATTCATAATTTCTAAAAGTTGGCGATATAAAAAATATTATCAGAAGTTAGCAGCATCAGAGAATCTGATTTCATATGTCTGTTGGAGGCTGGTACGTCGATTTCTACCTCTTACAAAAATGTTTCTGAAACATTTCGCCGCCGATGCTTTCAGGCAGGCTGCACAAAACAGGATGGACTGTCCTTGTGGCGGAAAATGAGAGGCTCTTACTCCCGCCGTATTTATGCAGCAATTTGGGGACAGGGACGTCCCCAAAAGCCCGAGTGCGCCCGGACGGCGCATTGAGGGCGGTTGCGTCAAAAGTCATAAAATATTCCGGCGGGATTAGAGCCTCCATTTGACTTAAGCAGGCAGGACAGCATATTTTGTGCAGCCGCCGTCCGAAACCACAAAGCAAATGTTCTGATAATATTTTTTATATCGCCATACTTTTTAGAAATTTCAGGGTAGTGTAAAATAAATTGTGTTTTTGGAAAGAAATGGCTCCTTTTTGGTAAGAATTAGGATATGAAAATTTTTATCGAAAAGGAGTATTTTTATGCC
>JAAWJJ010000015.1 GCA_022796875.1 Eubacterium sp.
GAAAAGATCCACAAATCAAGGGATTCTTTCCAGATTTTTCTATATATAGAGCAAGAGTATCGCTCAACCATCTCATTTGATGATTTTGCGACACCCTCTGAAAATTTTTGAAGCAGGCATCAAATTCATTCGCTGTTCTTTTCCGTTTCCGGGTGGTAACCTGAAAGTGAGTAGAGGGAGAAAACAGTATTGAATGGAGGGATATGTAAATGATACCTATTTTGATTGCTATTGTGTACTTTGGTTTTTTCAGTATTCTTTTCGGAATCCGTTCCAGGAAACAGAAAGCAAAAATGGCGGAGCAGGCCGGCACAAAAGAAGACAAAGAATTTTTTACCGCTTCCGGTCGTCTGGGATGGTTTGCGGTTATGTGTACGTTCGTACTGGCGCCTCTGGGAGGCGGACATACGACGTCGCTGTACGAGTCGCAGGCAGGCATGGGCGCGGCAGTTGCCTGGTGGGGAATCCTTGCCGGCGGCGTATTCGTACCAGTATTCCTGCTTTGGTTCGGACCGATGTTCCGGAAACTGCATGTAGCTACGTTTCCTCAGGCGCTTGGTAAGATTTTCGGTCCGAAAATTAAAATCTTTAATTCTTCCGTAGCTCCGGCTGCCTGGCTGGGCATTACGATGTCCGAACTTCTGGGAACGTCAACCGCGATCTATGCGCTGTGCGGCGGAAAAGTTCCGTATGCGCCGTGGTGTATTTTAATTGCAGGCGCCTTGATGCTGGTATACATTTTGCTGGGCGGCATGCTTCAGGCGTCGATGATGAATATCATCAACGCGATCATGCTGATTGCGGGCAGTTATATTGCGGTCGTATTTGTGGGCATGAAACTGGACGGCGGTTTTGCCAGCGTAACGGCGACTTATGCGGCGCAGGGAATGGCGGAGCACACAAACCTGTTTAACCTGACGCCTCAGGTACTGATGAACGTGGCGCTGCCGGTTGTGATTCTGCACGTATTGTCCGTGGCCAGCGAACATGCCATGTACCAGCCGATGCTTGCGGCAAAGAGCAACAAAGATATCCGCAAAGGGGCGTTCCTTGGCGGTATGTTTAATACGGCGGCCGCTCTTCCGTGGGTTATCCTCGGCGTTACCGGTACTTCGATCGCAACGATTGCGGCGAAAGCGCCGATCCTTTCGGTGCCGGAACTGGCGTTACATATGATGCCTCAGGTATTGATCGGAATATTGATGGTTGCTCTGATGTGTGCACTGCTTTCTACAGGCAGCGGCATGATTCTGGCGATTTCCCATGTCGTATCCGACGACGTTGTCGGCCCGTTAGTAAACAAAAAACCGGGAGATAAAGGTTACACCGCCATGAGCCGCATCATTATTGTGGTAGTCACACTGGCAGCATTGTTGCCGGCTATGAAAGTAACGCTTCTGATTACGTTATTTTTCTGGTGCTTCGCACTCAGTATGCCGATCTTTGTAAACTATCTGATCGGAATGACCTGGAAGATCAATAAGAAAGTGGCCTGGGCGAATTTGATTATTACGACGGCCGTCAATTTCTGGTGGACGTTTGCCTGTCCCGACTGGGCCGGCCTGTTTACGCTTCCGTTCTGGCCGGTGGCGTTTACGACGGTCGGACTGGGCATTATCCTGAATTTGATTTTCCCGGGCGAACCTGGATTGTTGAAGCAGATTGCAGCGGAAAAAGCCGCGAAAAAATAAAGGAGGTCAGGTTATGAGTTGGGTAGCAGTATTAATCATAGGAGCGTTGGCGATTTCCGCCGGTTTAAACGGCCTGATACATCTGATTTTTAAACTGTCGGGCGGTAAATTTGACGATGAAGATTAAGATTTGACGATGAAGATTAAGGTTAGAAGATGAAGATTAGGGTTAGGAGGTAACGAAATGGGTGCTGTGGATACTTTTGTAGCGGTATACATGATAGCGATTATGGCCGTTTTGCTGGTTCTTTCTATTCTGGCTTATAAAAAGAAAGTGGAACGCGGCGAAATCGAAGAGTAAAGCAGAACGGAAACTGTCCGGAATTCAATGCAGAGTTTCGGGCAGTTTCCACTGTCAAGAGAAAGCGGAATGTAAAAAACAGGAGAAAAGCTGGTAAAAAACAGAAAAAGAAAGGAGTTTGTTTATGAATATCAAGGCAGCAGTTATTGAGAAAAAAGGAGAACCATTTACGATCAGCGAACTGGAACTCAGGCCGCCGCAGCAGGGGGAAGTTCTCGTAAAAGTAGTGGCGTGCGGCGTATGCCATACCGACGACGTAGCAAGAAACCAGATTATCCCGGTGCCGCTCCCGGCCGTATTCGGGCATGAAGGATGCGGGGTTATCCTGGAAACAGGACCGGGTGTAACGGAGTTTAAAGCGGGGGATAAAGTCGGCTTTTCTTATGGATACTGCGGAACCTGTGAAGCCTGCCGCACCGGAAAGCCGTACGGGTGTAAAGAAAACCGCCGCCTGAATTTTTCCGGCGTACAGTTTGACAACACGAAAAGGCTGTGGAAAGATGATATGTTCGTATCTTCCTTTTTCGGGCAGGGAGCTTTTGCAACGCATGCCGTTGTGCATGTCAACAACCTGATTCCGGTAGCGGAAGATATCGACCTGAAGATGGTGGCGCCTATGGGGTGCGGCATACAGACCGGCGCCGGCGCAGTTTTAAATTATTTAAGGCCGTCGGCGGACAGTTCCATAATCATTACCGGATGCGGGCCGGTAGGATTAAGCGCCGTAATGGCGGCGAAAATTGCCGGATGTACGACGATCATCGCCTGCGACGTAGTTCTTTCCCGTCTGGACCTGGCGTTGGAATTTGGAGCGACGGATGTGATCAATTCCAGAGAAGTGAAAGATGTTCCGGCGCGCGCCCGTGAACTGACCGGCGGCCTGGGCTGCCATTACGCGATAGATTGTACAGGGAACGGTAATTGCGTGCGACAAAGTTTAAACTGTACGCGCTCTCTTGGGACGTGCGTGGTATTGGGAGCGACGCAGGAGCTGACGATTCATGTGGAAGAAGAGTTGATGGGCATCGGAAAGACGCTGGTTGGCCTGGTGGAGGGATGCTCCATTCCGAAAATTTTTATTCCGCAGCTGTTGGATTACTATCGGAAAGGGATGTTCCCGTTTGACAAACTGATTACCTATTATCCGTTTGAAGAAATTAACCGGGCGTTTGAAGATACGAAGAACGGTTCTGTGTTAAAAGCCGTTTTGTGTATGAATTAAAATCAGAAAGCGAGGCAGTTAAAAATGGGAAAAGTTTCAAGAAAATCGCTTGTCATTAACGGCGTGCAGCGTCACGTCGTATATGATACGGAAAAAGACAGTCTGGCGCAGGTGTTGCGCAGATTTGGCCTGACCGGGACGAAGATCGGGTGCGATAAAGGAGTATGCGGCGCGTGTTCCGTTATTATGAATCATAAACTGGTGCGCTCCTGCATCGTGAAGATGAAAAACGTTCCGGAGTTTGCGCAGATCATTACGATCGAAGGAATCGGCACGCCGGACAACCTGCACCCGCTCCAGTTGGCGTGGATTACCCACGGCGGAGCGCAGTGCGGATTCTGTACGCCGGGCTTTATCGTATCCTCTTACGCCCTGTTGCTGGAAAATCAAAGCCCGACACGGGAAGAGGTACGAAACTGGTTTACAAAAAATCATAACGTGTGCCGCTGTACCGGATACAAACAGTTGGTGGACGCGGTTATGGATGCCGCTGCGGTTCTGCGCGGGGAAAAAACGATGGAAGACATCACCTGGAAATTAAAAGATGGGGAGGAGTATTACGGCAGCGAGATGCCGCGGCCTACCGCGCTGGCAAAAGTATGCGGTCTGACGGATTACGGCGACGATGTGGCGATGAAGATGCCGGGAGCCGTCGCTTATCTGGCTCCGGTTATGGCCGGAGTGCCTCACGCGCGGATTAAGAGTATCGACGTGTCGGAAGCAGAAGCGATGCCGGGAGTAATCAAAGTACTGACCGCCGCCAACGTACAGGGGACAAACGATATTTCGTTTCCGGCTGTGGTGCCGCGTCAGAAAGGACAGGGTTCCCCGAAATTCCCGTTGATCTGCGATCAGGTCGTAAACCGACGTGGGGACATTTATGCAATTGTTGCCGCAACATCAACGGAAATTGCAAGAGAAGCTGCAAAAAAAGTGAAAGCGGATCTGGAAATTCTTCCGTCCTATATGAACGTTCTGGAATCTTTTGCCCCGGACGCGCTGCAGCTTCATGAAAACGTGCCGAATCAGTATTTGTATGCTCCGCTGTATAAAGGAGAGGATACCGAAGAAATTTTTGAGGATGCGGACGTTGTGGTGGAAGGAAGCTGGCATAGCCAGCATCAGCCGCATCTGACGATAGAACCAGACGTATTTCAGGGATATTGGGACGAGGATGGTATGCTTACGATTATGAGCAAAACCCACGACCTGTACGGCTGCCGCGACGAGCTGGCGCCGGCGATCGGGCTGGAACCGGAAATGATTCGTATGATTGATAATCCGGCAGGCGGATGTTTCGGATATTCTACGATTTCTAATTTATTTGCATTGGCTGGCGTAGCGGTAATGGCGCTGAATATGCCGGTTTCGATGACTCTGACTTATGAAGAGCATATGCATATGACCGGAAAACGTTCGGCTACCTATTCCAACGGCCGTCTGGCCTGTACGGAAGACGGCAAAATCCAGGCGGTGGAGTTTGATGTGGCAATGGATCACGGCGCGTATGCCGGAACAGCATCGATTGCGTTCGGAAACCTGATTTCCGTTCCGTTCCAGGGGTATCAGATACCGAATGTCAAAGCGCTGGCGCGTGCCGGAGCCTCCAACCATGCGTTTACCTGCGCTTACCGCGGGTTCGGCGGTCCGCAGATTTATACGATGAGCGAAGCTCTGGTGGATATGGCCGCGGAAGCCGCCGGTATTGATCCATGGGAATTTCGCAGGAAAAATGCCGCGGCGGAAGGCGACCTTACGATCAACAGTAAACCGTATTTGTCTTATACTTATCCGATTCTGCTTGACATTTTAAAGCCGCATTACGACGAATTTAAAGCGCTGGCGGAAGCCGGAAAGAAAGAGGGCCGGTATGTCGGCGTCGGTATGGCAATGGGCGGATTTAACGTAGGCAAAGGGTTTATCGACCATTGTGAAAACGATCTGGAACTCTGCGCAGACGGATTTATCAATGTATACAATACCTGGCAGGATCTGGGTCAGGGAGCGGATATCGGCACACTTACCCATGTGTTAAAAGTGCTGGAGCCGTTAGGAGTGACTCCGGAAAAAGTACGTCTTGTTGTAAACGATACCAAACTGGCTCCGGATTCCGGATTGTCTGCCGCCAGCCGTTCCCATTTTATGAATGGACGCGCCCTGATGGACGCGGCGGAAAAACTGCTGAACGCCATGAAAAAAGAAGACGGTTCTTACCGCACGTATGAAGAAATGATTGCCGAAAATATTCCGACCAGATACCGCGGCCATGTGGATGAAGTCGGGAAAGGCTATGATCCGAGCCAGGATCCGAATACCGGCGAGGGCAACCGTTTTGCCGCATATACGTACGGCGCATCCTGCGCGCTGGTGGAAGTGGATGTCAATACCGGGAAAACGAAAGTGTTGAAATACGCCCAGGCGGTGGATATCGGAAAAGTCGGAAACAAACTGTCCGTAGACGGCCAGGCGTATGGCGGGATTTCACACAGCATCGGTTTTGCGATCAGCGAAGATTATGACGCGACGGACCGCGCCAACAATATGGCGTATTGCGGCGTTCCAGTATGCGATGCCGTTCCGGACGATATCCGCGTCGAATATTACGAGGGGAATCCGAGGCCGCAGGGACCGCACGGTTCGAGCGGATGCGCGGAAGTATTCCAGTGCTCCACGCATATGCCGGTCATCAATGCGATTAACAATGCGTGCGGCGTGCGTATTTACGACTTGCCGGCCACTCCGGATAAAGTAAAAGCCGGATGGGAGAAACTGCAGAAAGGCGAAGACCTGACACCGCCAAAATACTATTTCGGTTCGGAGTTTGAGGACGAACTGGAGTACATCAGGGAAAATCCGATTTAGAAAGCAGCGGTCAGGAAAAACGCAGCGATTAAGAAAAATACAGTATTCTAAAAAAAGGAGAACCTGCATGGAGCGAGAGGAAGTTTTTTCACTGGTAAAAAATTGTTTGAATGGAGAACCGGCCACCTGTATTGCAGCCTGCCCGTTTCATCTGGATATCAAGTCCTTTCTGAAAAAAACAGCGAAAGGCAGGCTTGGCGCGGCTGCGCAGGAGCTGAACCAGTCGCTGCCGTTTCCGAAAGTAATCAATGAAATCTGCCCGGCTCCATGCGAAAAACAGTGCCAGAGGCAGACCGTCCTGGGAGAGGATACGATTTCAATCCGTCTTCTCGGACGGACATGCCTGCAGAAAAAGGAAAAAAAAGAACGTAAGAGTTACACGCTTCCGCCGTTAGAGAAAAAGGCGGCGATTGTCGGCGCAGGTCCCTGCGGCCTTGCGTGCGCCTTGTATATGAGCAAAAAACGGTATCCGGTGACGGTGTTTGAAAAAGAACAGAATTGGGGAGGCAGTTTAAAAAACCATGAAAAATTCCCAATATTTGAGGAAGAATTTTTCAAGAAATTTGCATCGGCGGAAGTGGATTTCCGTTTCGGCACAACGGTACATGACCTGAAAGAACTGCAGGAGTACGGCATGATTTATATCGCGACCGGAAAAGGCGGCCCGGATTTTGGGCTGCTTAACGGCTGCGACCGGGAATTTGGCGCAACGTCCGTTGCGAACGTATTTCTCGGGGGCGAGTTGTTGGGCCTGTCTTGCGTGGAGGGGATGGCGCATGCGCAGACAGCGTCAAAAGCGATGGAATCTTTTCTCCAGACCGGAAATCCGGCGTATGCGGCGACGCAGTATAAAAAAATGGACTGCTCTAAAAATGTGCCTCATGACGGCGCCAGGCCGATGCCGCACGTTACGCCTGCGGGAGTAGTCTATACGGAGGAGGAAGCGCAAGCGGAAGCCGGACGCTGTATGCAGTGCGACTGCGAAGTATGCGTAAAAGACTGCAGTCTTTTGACAAAATACAAAAAGAAGCCGCCGCGTATCGCCATAGATGTGGCGCAGGACGGAATGACGCGCAATTCCGTCAGTTCCGCATGTATTACGAGGCAGACGTGGTCCTGTAATCTTTGCGGGCATTGCGCGGATGTCTGCCGGGAGAACGTTTCGGTCGGGCAGATGTTTGAATTGTCTCGGGCCGACCGGGTGAAAAGCGGGAATTATCCGCCGGCTTTTCACGGATACTGGCTTGGCGAAATGCGGCAGGCGATGTCGGAAACCGGACTGGTCCGGCCGGCGCAGGGAGAGAACGCGTGCGGTTATTTGTTTTTTCCGGGATGCCGGCTGGGCGCGGCCAATCCGAAGTATGTCACAAAATCCTACGACGCGTTACTACAAGAGGACCGGAACACAGGCATTATGCTGGACTGCTGCGGAATCCCTGCGCTTTGGGCCGGGGAAATCGACATTTTTCAAAATCATCTGAATCATATTCGAGAACAATGGGAAGGTTTGGGAAAGCCCGCAATCATATATGCATGTGCAAGCTGCCGTAGGACGTTTGAGCGGTTTTTGCCGGAACTTCCGATTATTTCATTATATGAAATGCTGGATGCAGGCGGGAAGCATGGAGATGATTCGTGCGGAAACGACCGGGAATATGCAATTTTTGATCCCTGCGCGGCAGCGCCGATGCCGGAATTAAAAGCAGCGGTGAGGTCTTTGGCAAAAAGCAGCGGATGCCGGTTGTCAGACTATGACAACAGCGGAAAATGCTGCGGGTTCGGCGGTCATATTCAGCTTGCCAATCCGGATTTTTATGATGAAATCGCCGCAGAGAGAGCAGCGGAAACGGAATTGCCGTATCTGGTTTATTGTGCAAACTGCATGGATGTATTTCGGACGCATGGGAAAAAAGCCAGGCATATTCTGGACTTTGTATTCGGTTTGACCGATCGTCCGGTAGCGACGCTGGAGGAAAAAAGAAAAAACAATCTGGCGGTAAAAAAGGCAGTTTTAAATAAATACTGGAAAGAAGAATTTTTACCGGAAAAGAAAGACTGGGAAACTTTTATTCTTTATATTCCGCAAGAAGTTATTGCGGATATGGAACGCTTGTTGATTCCGGAAAGCGAGATACAAAAAACGATATGGCTCAATGAAAAGTCCGGTGAGGGGTTTGAAAACGCATCCGGTGAGATTGTCTGCCGTATGGTCTGCGATTATATGACATGCTGGGTAAAATATAAAAAAGAAAGCGGTATGTATCATATCAGGGAAGTATATTCCCATCGTATGCATATTCGGGAGGATGAAGTCTGATGAACGAAGAAGAAAAATGGATATGCAGAAACTGCAGGTGCGAGCTGGAACAAAGAAAAACGGTATTCGATTATCTTTCGCTGACGTTCAGCGAAGAATTGCTCCGTTGTCCGAAGTGCGGACGCGTGCTGATTCCCCGGGAACTTGCTATTGGAAAAATGGTGGAAGTGGAAGCGCAGTTAGAAGAAAAATAAATCCGGTCGGGAGAAATCCAGCTTATCGATTTTTCGCGGTGATCAGGTGATAGCCGGTTTTTTTCGGAGAAATATTACAGGATACGACAGCTCCGCCCAATGTCCGGGAGGCGTGCTCTATATAAGCGGAAATGCTTCCATAGCAGAAAATGGCGTCCGCGCAAAACTGAATCAGATCCTGTTTTCGGTCGGTGATTTGAATATCGGTAAAGTTCCGTTCAATGAGTGCAGAAGACAAATGGTTCAGGCAGACGCATCCCTCTTCCAGGAGAGAGGCTCCCTGTAAACGGCTGAGCGTGGAAATGATGATCGTTCCGCCGGAGGTCAGTACCCGTGACGCTTCTGTTAAAGCTGTGAGCGGATGTTCTGTCAGACAAAGCACACATTCCAGAAAAACCGCTGTGAAAGAAGCGTCTGCAAACGGAAGCGCGGACGCGTCCGCCTGGAGAAACGTTCCTTCCGGAACCGATTTTTTCGCGGAGGCAATACAAGTTGCGGACAGGTCTATTCCCGTAATGGGACAACCGTATATTTGATGCAGATGTTTCAGGGAACTGCCGGTTCCGCAGCCGATATCCAGAATCGGGGTATCCGTACTTAAGGAAGCCGCTTTGGCGGCGGTTTCTGTCAGGGCGAGGCCGCCGGGACGAAAAATCCGGTTCATCATAGATTATCCTCTCTTTCGGAAACAAGATTTCCTGGTATTTGTATCTTAACGGAAAGCGGGGGAAATAACAAGTGAAAATGTTTATAGAAAGTTTGCAGCATCAGAGGGCCAGATTTCACGTGTCTTCTGTCAGTCCGTACAAAATTTAACAATTGCCTGCTCCATCAAATGGATTTTCTTAGCGCAAGGACAATTGGTTATTATTTTGTACCGTTCTGACATTCCACGTCTGTGAAGCTTTACTCTGATGCTGCCGTCCGAAACCACAAAGCAAATGTTCTGATAACATTTTATATTTCAACATTTGAAACGAAGAAAGAAAAAGAGGAGAAAGAGTAAAAAAATGAGCACAAAAATGGAAAAAACAGAAATTGTCAGTAATTTCAGAAAGCGCATCCATTGTTCCCAGCTCATTGTAAAACAGTGGGCGGAGGAACTGGGACTGGATGAAGAAACGATGGTGCGCATGGCGGCTCCGTTAGCAGGAGGATGTTGCGGCGGAGATGTATGCGGCTGTGTTACGGCATCTCTGATGTTAATCGGCGCGGAGTATGGCCACTGTCTGCCGGGAGATTTTGAGGGTAACGAATGTATGATGGAAAAAGCGGCGGAATTAAGAACCGTTTTTGAAAAAAAATTTGGTTCTTTGATCTGCAGGGAGCTGACTGGATATGATTTTTCAAAAGAGGGACAGATGGAGGAAGCCTTTGCTTCCGGCATACTGTTTGAACGATGCCCTGATTATGTAAATGGCGCGTTGGAAATACTGGACGCTATGCTGGAGGTAGATCTGTGAAAGTTCCGGGATTATCAGCTAATATCCGAACCGTAGAGGGATTGCAGACAATTTCAGGATCGCCGGTCGATATCTGGGTCGCAGAGGGATTGCAGACGGCGCCGGAATATGTAACGCCGGAATTGCTGCAAACATACCAGTTGAAAGAGATTCGGAAGCTGTTAAGCTATCTGAAAAAAAACAGCAGTTATTATAAAGAAAAACTAATGAATTGCTATCCGGAGGATCTTCGCACAATATCTGATTTTTGTCGTTTCCCAACTACAGATGAGAAAGATCTGATCGGACAGGAATGGCGGTTTCAGTGTGTAGCTTCTTCTGATATCCGAAGAATCGTAACTGTGCCGACAACAGGGACGACCGGACAGCAGAAACGGATCCGCTTTACGGAAGACGACTTGAACAGAGCGATAGCATTTGCTCCATTCGGATTTCGCACGATGTCGGAACCTGGAGATTCCGTTGCGGTAATGATGTCCGGGGAGTCGGACGGAAGCATTGGAGAAAATATTCGTCAAGGCATCGAACCGTTCGGGATGAGAACAAGCGTATATGGACCTGTTTCAGATTTGGCGGACGCCGCCGGTTTCCTTTGCAGGGAAAAACCGGATGTAATAGTGGGAATTCCTTATCAGATGGCGGCGTTGGCAGGGTATATGAAAATTCATCGCATAGAATATTCCGTGAAAAGTGTGTTGTTAAGCGCAGACGACGTATCGGAAGCAGTGTGCAGGCGGCTGCGCAGGCAATGGAACTGCCGGACGTTCCGGCATTATGGGATGACGGAGTTGTGCATGTTTGGCGCAGTGGAATGTCAGGAGCATGACGGGTATCATATTCGGGCGCTGGATCAATATTTCGAAGTGATCAATCCGGATCAGGAAGGGTGCGGTGAAATTGCCGTGACAACATTCCGGCATCAGGGCATGCCTCTGCTCCGGTACCGTACCGGAGATATTGGTAAGATAACCGCACAAAAATGTCGCTGCGGCAGCGTACTGCCCCGTATATCTGTTATCCGGGGCAGAAAAAGTAACCGTGTAATATTTCCCGGCGGTGAATTATTTTTACAGGATGTGCAGGAAGTAGTATACCAGGATGACAGGATCATTGATTTTGACTGTTTGGCAGGAAACAGACAGATTCTGATTGTGTTTTACGTATTACCGGAAGAGAGGATAGACGACAAAGGAGTAGCGATATTGCGGAAAAAATTATCGGATTATCCTGCAATGAAAGATATTGTACTGAAGATTAAAGTCAGGATAATGCAGAAATCAGAATTGAAGCAAAGAAATAAAAAAAGGATAGAAAAACTATGAAGATATTGTTTTCTACAGCGTCCGTGTGTCCGGTATGCAGACAGCGCGTGCCTGCCGCCTATATTATGCCGGAAAAAAAACTGGTTCAGTTAAAACAGGTTTGTCCGGCACATGGCAGCCGCGTGACGGACGTATGGAGAGGGGAAAGCTTTTTGGAATGGTGCGGCGGCTGGCGGCCGGATTCGGATCATCATCCGGATTGTCCCTCTGAATGTGGATTGTGCGGGAAACACAGGAATCAGACCTGCTGTGGGTTGTTAAATATTACGGAGCGGTGCAATCTTGGCTGTCCTTATTGTTTTGCGGATAATGGAAAAGGAGCAGACCTTTCTTTTGAGAAAGTATGCCGTAATCTGGATGAAATGTTTGAGAAAGGGATTCGATTTCTCCATGTAAGCGGAGGAGAACCGACGCTGCACCCGAAGCTTTCGGAAATTATTTCTTATGCCGCGCAAAAAGGGTTTTATTATATTCAGTTAAATACAAACGGAATCCGGATTGCAGAAGACGCGCGGTATACGAAAACATTGGCGGACGCCGGATTATCCAGCGTCTTTCTCCAGTTTGACGGGTTGACAGACGAGATTTATCTTCGGACAAGAAATGCGAAATTGCTGGATGTAAAAAAAAGAGCGGTGCAATACTGTGAACAGGCGGAATTGGGCGTTGTGTTAGTGCCGACGATAGTACCGGGCATTAACGATACGGAAATCGGAAACATTATCCGCTATGCATACCGTCATGCGCCGACCGTGCGCGGCGTTCATTTTCAGCCGGTGACATATACCGGGCGATATGCAAAAGGGGAGCATTTTACGATGCCCCAGATTTTGGAAGCGATAGAAGAACAGACGAATGGATTTGTAAAAAGAAAGGATTTTCAGCCGTCGTCCTGCGACGCTCCATTGTGCGGGTTTCATGCAGAATACAAAAGAGAACGGGGACAGTTGGCGGTGCTGGGATTTCAGGAGGGCGGCTGCTGCAACGGAGCCGGTTCAGATCTGGTACGGAATCAGCTCCATGTGAAAAATCGCTGGACCAGAGTAAAAAGCGGCGATTACCGGGAGGGCTCTTTCGCAGCGTACAAAAAAGAAATGAGCGACAGCAGTTTTTTTATTAGCGGAATGTTATTCCAGGATGCGGAAAACATTGATCTGGGGCGGGTGATGAATTGTTCGCTCCATGTATTTCATGACGGGAAAGTGATTCCGTTTTGCATTTATTATAATCACTTAGGAGAGAAGTAAAAATTGAAGAACATAAAATATATGATTACAAGCGGGTTTTTAGGAGCCGGCAAAACGACAACGATGATTGCATTGTCAAAAGAAATGGAGAAAAGAGCGCTTTCAGCGGCCGTGCTTGCCAACGACCTGGGCGCGAAAAATAACGTAGATGCAGACTATACTGCAATGGAGGGAATTCTTACCGCGCAGGTTTCCGGCGACTGTATCTGTTATCAGCATGAGGAATTGATAGAAAAGCTGCGCCGTCTGTCCGGAATAGGGGCGGATATTGTCTTTTCCGATATTCCCGGCTGCGGAATCGGAGCGCTGGATCATGTATACCTGGAAATAAAGAGGAGAAACGAAGACGAAGAAATCGAGCTGCTGCCGTTTACGTGTGTGGCGGATCCGAAGAGGCTTAAGATGATAATGCCGGAATCCAAGGATATGAATCTTCCGGAAGAAATGAAATTTTTGGTGGACGCCCAGATGAAAGAAGCGGACCTGATTTTTTTGAATAAAACGGATCTTTTGAGCGACGCGGAGCAAAGCTTTTGCATGGATTTTTTACGGAAAAATTATCCGGATACGCCGGTGTTTCCGATTTCCGCACTTACGGGGGACGGAGTTGGCGAGGCGGCCGATTATATTTTATCTCATCCGTCGGAAGCAACGTATCGGGAAATAGGATACGGTTCTGAAAAGTTTCTGGCGGCGGAAGAAAAGTTAAGCTGGTACAATCAGCGTATTTTTATGGAAGAGAAAGACGGAAAAAATGTAGATTTTAATCAGGTTCTGGAGGATATATTTGAGGGAATCCGCGACGGGCTGAAAATGGAACACGGAAATGTGCCTCATTTGAAAGCGTTTGCCGTCGGAGAGGGAAAAGATTACGTAAAAGCCAGCCTGCTGGGCGTGGATTATTCGATTGAGTTTTCCCGCAGGCTGGAACAGGAATATACGGCGATTTCCTGCATGATAAATGCGAGGGCGGCGACAGATGCAGAGCGGATGCAGGCGATTGCGGACGACGTATTTGAGTTTATACTGCAAAAATACAATCTCAGAGGACGAACGTTTTTTATGGAAACGTTCGGGATGACGGAAGAGGGGAAAGAAAACGGAGGCCGCGCCTCCAGATACGACTGAAAAACCGTATTAAGAGGAGAAAAGCAGAATGACGGAGTTTTATAAGCAGCTTTATTTACTGAATGAAAAGGAAAAATATGTGACGGCTCAGGTTGTGCAGGGGGAGTTTTGCGGTCTTCACGCCATCTTTACGGATTCCGGTATTTTTTACAGGGAACAGGAGGAGTTGTTTTGGGAGGAAGCGTATCGGGCGTGGAAAACGGCGGAGCAGACGGACTCTTGTCTTCCGGTAAACGGGAACCTGATTTATGTTGAAACAATGTCGGAACAGAAAAAGATCGTGATTTGCGGCGCCGGACATGTGTCTGTACCGGTCATTCGTATTGCGAAAATGCTGGGATTTTATGTATCGGTTATTGACGATAGAAAAAAGTTTGTCCGTCAGGCGGAAGAAGCCGGGGCGGATCAGGCGGTCTGCGGAGAATATCGGGAAGCGTTGTCTTTGTTTTCCGGCGACCGGAATACTTTTTTCGTGATCGTGACCAGGGGGCACCAATGCGACCGGGCCTGCCTGGAGCAGGTTTTAACAAAAACATATGCTTACGTGGGAATGATCGGCAGCAGAAAACGCGTGGCAAAGCAAATGCAGGATATGATAGCGGACGGTTATAAACAGGAAATGTTAAAACAGGTGCACGCGCCCATCGGACTTTGTATCGGGGCGCAGACGGCGGAAGAAATCGCCGTATCCATTATGGCCGAAGTGATTCAGGAAAAGAATAAGAGCGGCAATAGGGGCGGTTACAGCAGGCTGCTTTTGGAAACGGCTGCAAATCAAAATCCGTCCACAGCGCGTATGAAAAAAGCGGTGCTTACAATTGTGGCAAAACATGGCTCAGGTCCACGGGATGTGGGAACAAAAATGGTCGTTTCAGAAGACGGCAGCCTGATTGGGACAATTGGAGGCGGAGCGTTGGAAGCGGATCTGATCCGCCAGGCTTTTGCGTGTATGGAACAGGGAAAGGGCGGAATGTTTCATTATGAAATGAACTTAAAAGAAGCAGAGGAAGAGGGGATGGCCTGCGGGGGCGAAGCGGATGTCTTTATTGATATTGCAGAGTAATTACCGTTTTCTGATCCAATTCATTTTCTGATTCCCGGTTGTATTCCCCAAAACAATTTGATATAATGCGTATGGAATATTTTCCCGGTAATATACCCGATTTATCAAGGAAACCGGCTTTGAAAATGGTCCATAGTTTTTTAGGAATTATGCAGCATAACTAAGGGGGGAATCGGAGTGAAACTCTTGAAAAAACAAAAACTGGCTGCACAAATCAGCACTTTAATATCTATTATTACCATAGCGGGAATGCTTGTGCTATGGGGAATTGTCGAGCACAATGCATCATCTACGGTAAAAACCAATATTACGAACCAAATGACGGATGCGGTGAAATCAAGAGCCGCTATTATCAATAATTATGTAATTTCGGCGGAAGAGTATATGTCCGCATTTGCGCTCAGCAGCGAAGTACGGGATCTTTTACGTGATCCGGAAAATCCAGAGCTGGTCGAACAGGCCCAACAATATACAGAAGACTTTGCGGCGGTCAAAGGTATTTTTGAGGGATTGTATGTTGCAACGCCGGATACTCATGTTTTGACCCATACCTCTGCAGAGGCTATCGGTATGGTCACCCGTCAGGGCGACAGTCTGAAAGAGTTCCGGAACACTATACTGGCACAGCCGGAGTTAACTAATCTTGGAATTATGAAATCACCCGGTACCGGAGCAATGATTCTTTCGATGTACTGTCCTGTTTTCGAAAACCAGCAGTGCATCGGTTATGTAGGCGCCGGTGTGTATGCCGGAAACCTGATGGATTCTCTTCTGGAACTGGACATCCAGGGGCTGCCGAACAGTGAATATGTGTTTATTAATGCGGAAACCGGTGTCTACCTCTATCACAGGGACGAAGCGCTGCTGAATACTGAAACGGCTGATCCGGGCTATCTGGAGATTATGCAGCGCGTACAATCCGGAAAAACTTCGCAGCAGGGAACTTATACATATCGGGATGAAAACGGAACAAAGCAGTTTGTTGTATATCAATATCTGGCAGACCGGAACTGGATCTTCATGGTTCGGGACAATATCAGTGAGGTCTATCGTGAAGTTGTTGACGTAAGGATTAAAGTAGGCCTGATCTGTGCAGCGGTTACAACATTGATTATTTTGTGCCTGATTGGAATGATGCGGCGAATCGGGCAGAGGCTGGTTACGGTGGAAAGAGCGATTGGACGGCTGGGGTGTTTGGAGTTGGAAACAGACCAGGAACTGTCTTTGTTGTATGGCCGTAACGATGAGATCGGCAGCATTGCCAGAACGACCCAGGCCTTATGTGAACGGCTGCGCCTGACTATTGACGACATCGGAAGAATTTTGGGTGAGATGGCAGACGGCAATATTGCCGTTGACGTAGACTGTGGCGAATCCTATTATATCGGGGACTTCCAGGTACTGGCAAAAAGCCTGAAAACCATCCGTACAAAGCTGCTCCGGCTCACTCGGAACATTGCGCAGGTTTCCAACAGTGTAACGGATGAAGCAGATCAGGTATCACAGAATGCGGTAAGCTTGCTGCAGGGAATTATGACTCAGGAATCTTCTGTTACCCGACTGACCGATAATGCGGACGATATTGTTGTCCAGATTCGTTCCAATACCGACAATTGTTCTTCCGCTCAGGAACTGGCAGATCAGGCGGCGATGCATATGGCTGAAGCGGATCAGAAGATGGCCCGGATGACCAGCGCTATGGATAATATTGCACATTCTTCCGCTGAGATTGAAAAAATAACCTGTGTAATTGAGGATATCGCATTCCAGACTAATATTCTGGCATTAAACGCCTCCATAGAAGCTACCCAGGCCGGTGCTGCCGGAAAAGGTTTTGCCGTAGTGGCGGACAGGGTTCGCGCATTGGCAGCAAAATCCGCGGAAGCGGCAAAAGATACTGCCGATTTGATAAACCGTTCTCTCCAGGATATACATGTGGGTATGGAAGCGACTGCGCAGGCGGCAGAGATTATGCATATAATCGGTGAGTGTACCGGTTCGATTAAAGAACAGATGCATGGAATTGCAGATGCCAGTATGCGGCAATCGGATATGATTACCAGCGTAGGTAAGGAGATTGAGGAAATTTCCGTTGTGGTGCAGAATAATTCCTCCGCTGTAAATCAGAGTACCGATGCTATTCAGAACCTTTCCGAACAGGCAAAGGAACTTAATCAACTGGTGGGGCAGTTTCAAACCGGGTGCTGATGATTTTTCTATGTCAGTTTTTTAATATTTTTATCTTTCATATAAAAACTGTTTTGGTAATGAGTGTATAAACAGAGGGGAGAGGCAGTTATGAGAATCGGATTCGGTTATGACGTCCATCGTCTGGCGGAACAAAGAAAACTGATTATTGGCGGAGTGAAAATTCCTCACCCAACAGGACTGTTAGGCCATTCCGATGCGGACGTGCTGTTACATGCTATTATGGATGCGCTGCTTGGGGCGGCGGCGCTGGGAGATATCGGAAAACATTTTCCGGATACGGATGACGCATACAGAGGGATTTCCAGCCGGAAACTGTTAAAGGAAACTGCAGAATTGTTACGCAGGCACGGATTTCGGATCGTGAATATTGATGCTACGATTATTGCGCAGAAACCGAAGATGCGTCCGTATATAGAAGAAATGGAGCAGAATATCGCGAAAGATCTGGAGATAGAAAAAAATTGTGTAAACGTTAAGGCGACTACGGAAGAAGGTCTGGGATTTACCGGTGCGGAACAGGGAATTGCCGCACAGGCGGTATGCCTGCTGGTTTGAGGTTTCCCTGCAAAACTATTGACAAAAAAACAGAACTTGCATAAACTTAAAAAAGGAACCGCGGCTATTTACCTCTGTCGCAGAGGGAGTCCGCGGTTTTATAAAATTAGCCTTTTTACCGGGAAAACATAAAAAAGGAGTAATAAAATGGGACTTTTCAGGGAGTTGAGAGAAGAGTACGAGGTGATAAAAGAACGCGATCCTTCTGTGAAATCTATGATGGAAGTTTTATTATACCCTACGTTTAAAGCGATGCATAGCTACAGACGCGCCCACAGGCATTATTTAAAAGGACATTATTTTCTGGCCCGTCTGATTTCCCAGCGTGCAGCGAGGAAGACCGGGATCGAGATCCATCCGGGGGCGACGATCGGAAAAGGTTTTTTTATTGACCACGGCAGCGGCGTGATTATCGGAGAAACGGCGATTGTCGGCGATAACGTGACGCTGTACCAGGGAGTGACGTTGGGAGGCACCGGAAAGGAAACCGGGAAACGGCATCCGACGCTGGGCGACAACGTTATGGTAAGCGCCGGGGCGAAAGTGATCGGTTCTTTTACCGTCGGGGATAATTCCAAGATTGGCGCCGGTTCTGTCGTGATTGAGGAAGTTCCTCCAAACTGTACGGTAGTCGGCGTGCCAGGGCGCGTGGTCAAACGGAATAACCTGAAAGTACCGCAAAGCGATATGGATCAGGTACATCTGCCGGATCCGGTAAAAGAAGATATCATGGTACTGCAGCAGGAAAATTCCGAGCTGGTGAACCGGGTATTGCAGTTGGAGCAGGAACTGAAAAGCCTGAAGAAAAATTTCGGGTTTCGGAATGAAAATAGCGCTGCAGAAAAGGAAAGGATAACAACGTTATGAAAATATACAATACGCTGACAAGGAAAAAGGAAGAACTGAAAACGATAGAGCCGGGAAAAGTGAGGATGTATGTCTGCGGTCCGACCGTTTACAACCTGATCCATATCGGGAACGCCCGGCCAATGATCGTCTTTGATACCGTCCGCAGATACCTGGAATATCGCGGGATAGAAGTGAATTATGTTTCCAATTTTACGGATGTGGACGACAAGATCATCAAAAAGGCAATGGAGGAACATGTTTCCGCGGAAGAAATTTCCACCCGCTATATTGAAGAATGTAAAAAAGATATGCAGGGGTTAAATGTGCGTCCGGCGACCGTGCATCCGCTGGCGACGCAGGAAATTGACGGTATGATAGACCTGATTTCGATTTTAATTGAGAAAGGGTATGCTTATAAGGCAGAGGACGGAACCGTATACTATCGGACAAGGAAATTTGCGGAATACGGAAAACTTTCTCACAAAAACCTGGACGATCTGCAGGCCGGGCACAGGGAGATCAAGGTGACCGGCGACGGTAAGGAAGACGGGTTCGATTTTGTATTG
Source organism: Eubacterium sp. (assembly GCA_022796875.1). Classification (GTDB taxonomy): domain Bacteria; phylum Bacillota; class Clostridia; order Lachnospirales; family Lachnospiraceae; genus JAAWJJ01. The sequence continues at coordinate 18,992 of JAAWJJ010000015.1, forward strand.
TGGAAGCCGAAAAAAGACGGAGAACCGTACTGGAAATCGCCGTGGTGCGACGGGCGTCCGGGATGGCATACGGAATGTTCGGTCATGGCGAAAAAATATCTCGGAGAGGAAATAGATATCCATGCGGGAGGAGAAGACCTGATCTTCCCGCACCATGAAAATGAAATTGCCCAGTCGGAAGCGGCAAACGGCGTTACGTTTGCACGTTACTGGATGCATAACGGATTTTTGAATATTGATAATAAGAAAATGTCGAAATCATTGGGGAATTTCTTTACGGTGCGCGATATTGCGGAAAAATATGATCTTCAGGTACTGCGGTTTTTTATGCTGAGCGCGCATTACAGAAGTCCGCTGAATTTCAGCGCGGAACTGATGGAGGCGGCAAAGAACGGTCTGGAAAGAATATGGACCGCGGCAGACCGCCTGAGAGATCTGATGGCAGATGGCCAGCCGGAATCCCAAATTTCTGCGAAAGAACGACAAACGCTCGAAGAGGCAGCGCAGTTTTCGGAAAAATTCAATGCCGCCATGGACGACGACGCCAATACGGCGGACGCTGTTGCGGCGGTGTTTGAACTTGTGAAATATGCCAATACGCACATAAATAAAGATACTCCGCAAAGAGTAACGGAGAAAATCTATGAGCAGATGGATACTCTCTGCAATGTGCTGGGCATTATTCTGGAAAAAGAAGAAGAGATTCTCGACAGTGAGATTGAAGAGCTGATTGCGGCCAGGCAGGCGGCCAGAAAGGCGAAAGATTTTGCGAAAGCAGACGCGATCAGGGCAGAACTGCTGGAGAAAGGAATTTTATTGGAGGATACCAGAGAAGGCGTAAAATGGAAAAGGGGATAAATCAGTACATTAAAGAGCAGTTTGGATTAAAAGATATTGATCTGCGTACCTATTCGCCGCTTACATTTGCTTATATCGGAGATGAAATTTATGACCTGATCGTCCGCAGCGTTGTAGTAGGAAAGGGAAATACCAGGCCGTCAAAGCTGCATGCGGTGACGAGCCGTTTTGTTAAAGCTGCGGCGCAGGCGTCCATGATGGAGGCAATAGAGCCGCTTCTCAGTGAAGAAGAGGCGGATATTTACCGGCGGGGGCGTAATGCAAAATCCGCGACCATGGCAAAAAACGCCACGATGTCCGATTACCGGAAAGCGACCGGGTTTGAAGCGTTGATGGGGTATCTGTATTTGGACGACCGTTTTGACCGGGTCGTAGAATTGAGCAGGATTGGGATGCAGTATTACGAAGAAAGCGGTAAACAAGCGCCGGAGAACCGTAAAAAGCAGGAAACAGCGTCAGGTGATTGTAAAGACCAGGATTTTTGTAAATGAAAGAGGGGGAGTATATGGCAACGGAAAACATAGAGGGCAGAAATGCGGTACTGGAGGCGTTTCGTTCTGGAAAAACAATAGACAGGCTGTATGTGCTCGGAAGCTGTAAAGACGGTCCGATACAGACGATTGTGCGTGAAGCGAAAAAAAGGGATACCCTGATACAGTTTGTGTCCAAAGAACGTCTGGACCAGATTTCGGAAACTAGAAAACATCAGGGGGTCATTGCCGTAACGGCCGCGTACGCCTATGCCGAAATTGAAGATATGTTAAAAGCGGCTGCCGAAAAGAACGAAGAGCCGTTTCTGATTTTTCTGGACGGAATCGAAGATCCTCACAACCTGGGCGCAATCATCCGTACAGCAAACCTGGCCGGTGCGCACGGGGTAGTGATTCCAAAACGCAGGGCTGTCGGATTGACGGGAACCGTAGCCAAAACATCCGCCGGTGCAATCAATTACACTCCGGTTGCAAAAGTGACGAATCTGACGCAGACAATGAACCAGTTGAAAAAGACGGGAATGTGGTTTGTCTGTGCGGACATGGATGGAGAGGAAATGTACTGCCTGAACCTGAAAGGATCGATCGGCCTTGTCATCGGAAGTGAGGGCGAGGGCGTCAGTAAGCTGGTAAAGGAAAACTGTGATATGACGGCTGCGATACCGGTCAAAGGCGAGATTGATTCACTGAACGCATCCGTAGCCACGGGAGTACTGGCGTATGAAATCGTAAGACAGCGCCGGACCGTATAAAGGATAGAAATCGTAAGACAGCGTCAGGCAGTAATCATAAAGGGATTGTCATATATGGAAAAGAAAATGTCATTACAGGAAATGACGGATGAACAGTTGTTGGAGGCGTTGAGGAACGGGCAGGAAGAAATTACGGATTATCTGATGGAAAAATATAAGGCTCTTGTATTAAAACAGGCGAAAACGCTGTATTTGATCGGCGGGGAAAATGACGATCTGATACAGGAGGGGATGATTGGCCTGTTTAAAGCGGTCCGTGATTACAGGGAGGAGAAAGATACCTCCTTTTATCATTTTGCCAGATTATGTATCTCCCGTCAGATGTACCATGCGATCGAAGCATCTAACCGCAAGAAACATGCGCCGTTAAACGGTTATTTGTCGATAGATTTCAAAGAAGAAACGACGATGATGCCGGAAGAAACGATACATACGCAGAATACGGATCCGGAGCAGATTTTTATCGAACAGGAAACTATGCAGAATATGCGCCGCAAACTGATGGAATCATTAAGCAAAATGGAACGGGACGTACTTACCGATTATCTGGAAGGAATGGATTATCAGGCGATCGCCGAAAAAATGGGGAAAACGCCGAAAGCGATTGACAACGCCCTGCAGCGGATTCGGCGTAAAGTGAAAGATCAGTTGGCGGCACGGGAGCGTTGTGTATAAATTTACCGGAAAGGATCAGCCTATAAACGAGGTCAGAATGTAAGCAGGGGCGGAATGTAAACGAGGTCAGAGGATAAGATGAAGAAAAAAGCGATTTTTTTTGATATTGACGGGACGATCGTGGACCGTCGGATGCAAATAGCCGACAGTACGAAAGCGGCGATGGAAAAACTGCATGAAAACGGCCACTGCACTTTTATCTGCAGCGGAAGAAGCAGGGCGTATATCAAAAATCCGGAATTGTTAAGCCTGAAGTTCGACGGAATTATAGCCGGATGCGGCACGCATGTGGAAGTGGGAGGAAAAAACCTTGTCTGCCATGTGATAGATAAGGAACTGCTGTCATATACATGGAGCGTATTGAAAAAAAGCGGCATTTCCCCGTTGTGGGAAGGGATAGAATATTTGTACGGGGATGAAGAAGGATTAAAAGACGACCCATATTACCGGTTTTTAAAAACGCAGTTAAAAGAAAACCTGATTGCAATCGACGGCAATGTGAAAGATGACTGGAAAGTAAACAAAATGAGCGTTGTTATAAAAGAGGACGCGGATCTGGGAGCATTTGAAATTCTGAAAGAGCATTTTCATCTGCTGCAGCATAATCCGGTGGTGGCGGAGATGGTACCGGCAGGGTTCAGCAAAGCGACCGGGTTAGAGGCAGTCCGGGAATATCTACAGTTGGGAACAGAGGATACATATGCGGTCGGCGACAGTATTAATGACCTGGATATGCTGCGTGCGGCAGGTACCGGGATTGCCATGGGCAATGCGTCAAAAGAAGCGAAAGAGGCTGCGGATTATGTGACAACCGATATTCACGACGACGGGATCTGGAATGCGATGCGGCATTTTGGGTTAATATCTTAGCAGTACAATAAAAAATAAAAAAGTAAGAAAAAAAGAGAATATAAGAGATTGACAGAGATATAATATAAATAATGGATATAAATGGAATTAACTGCGGTTGCAGTTTATACGGTGAAAATCTATTATATGTCTATCGGTTAGCACTCGAATTGAGCGAGTGCTAATAAAAAGAAAGATACCTGTGCAAGAAAAGAAAGCACAGGAGAGAAAAAGCAAGCCGCTTATCTGGAAGAATTAAAGGAGGAATATTTTTTATGAAATTAGTACCATTATCAGACAGAGTCGTATTAAAACAGTTAGAAGCAGAAGAAACTACCAAATCCGGAATTATCCTTGCCAGCGCAGCACAGGAAAAACCGCAGGAAGCAGAAGTCATTGCCGTAGGCCCTGGCGGAATTGTAGACGGAAAAGAAGTAGAGATGCAGGTCAAGGAAGGACAGAAAGTAATTTATTCAAAATATGCCGGAACAGAAGTGAAATTGGACGGAGAAGAATATATTATCGTCAGACAGAACGACATTCTGGCCGTTGTTGAATAAGATTATAAAATTGTAGTAAAGGAAGAAAATTGAGGAAAAGAGAGGGAATATATCATGGCAAAGGAAATTAAATACAGCAGCGAAGCAAGATCAGCATTAGAAGCCGGTGTGGATAAACTGGCAAATACAGTAAGAGTTACGTTAGGGCCGAAAGGAAGAAACGTCGTTCTGGACAAAACTTACGGCACACCGCTTATTACAAACGACGGTGTAACGATCGCTAAAGAAATCGAACTGGAAGACGCGTTTGAAAACATGGGAGCACAACTTGTAAAAGAAGCGGCTACAAAGACCAACGACGTAGCGGGCGACGGCACCACAACGGCTACCGTACTGGCACAGGCAATGATCAAAGAAGGAATGAAAAACCTGGCAGCAGGCGCAAATCCGATCATTATGCGCCGCGGTATGAAGAAAGCAACGGAAACGGCAGTAGAGGCGATCGCTTCCATGAGCCAAAAAGTTGACGGCAAAAACCATATCGCAAAAGTTGCCGCAATTTCCGCAGGCGACGATATGGTAGGAAACCTTGTGGCAGACGCTATGGAAAAAGTTTCCAACGACGGCGTTATCACAATTGAAGAGTCCAAAACCATGCAGACAGAGCTTGACGTAGTAGAAGGCATGCAGTTTGACAGAGGTTATATTTCTGCATATATGGCAACGGATATGGAAAAGATGGAAGCCGTACTGGACGATCCGTACGTACTGATTACAGACAAGAAGATCAGCAACATCCAGGAGATTTTACCGCTCCTTGAGCCGTTGGCACAGTCCGGTAAGAAACTGTTAATCATTGCGGAAGATATCGAAGGTGACGCGTTAACGACATTGATTTTGAATAAACTGCGCGGCACATTCACCGTTGTAGGCGTAAAAGCGCCGGGGTATGGCGACAGAAGAAAAGCTATGCTGGAAGACATTGCAATTTTAACAGGCGGTCAGGTAATTTCTTCTGAATTGGGACTGGAATTAAAAGAAACCACAATGGAGCAGTTAGGACGTTGTAAATCTGTAAAAGTCCAGAAAGAAACCACCGTGATCGTCGACGGCGAAGGCGATAAAGCGGCAATTGAAGCCAGAGTGGCTCAGATCCGTTCGGAAATTGAAACGACAACTTCTGATTTCGACAGAGAAAAATTACAGGAAAGGCTTGCAAAACTGGCAGGCGGCGTAGCAGTCATCCGCGTTGGCGCGGCGACAGAAGCCGAAATGAAAGAAAGCAAACTTCGCCTGGAAGACGCTTTGGCAGCAACAAAAGCAGCCGTAGAAGAAGGCATTATCGCAGGCGGCGGCTCCGCATATATCCATGCTTCCAAAGAAGTTGCGAAAATGGCTGAGAAACTGGACGGCGACGAAAGAACAGGCGCAAACGTAATTTTGAAAGCCCTGGAATCCCCGTTATACTACATTGCGGCAAATGCCGGACTGGAAGGTTCCGTAATCATCAACAAAGTAAAAGAAGCAAAACCGGGCATCGGATTTGATGCTTCTTCCGAAGAGTATGTGAATATGGTTGAAGAAGGGATTCTGGATCCGGTAAAAGTAACAAGAAGCGCATTGCAGAACGCTACAAGCGTAGCGGCTACTCTTCTGACAACGGAATCTGTTGTTGCCAATATTAAAGAAGAGGCTCCGGCAATGCCGGCAGGCGCAGGCGGCGGAATGGGTATGATGTAATCAGGATGGATTTCTGAAGAAATTATAATATGGTTTCATCAATATAGAAAATGGACAGATTGCTTTGGACGATACTGCAAAGAAAGGCTTTGAAGTGTACGAAAAAGTAAATCTGTCCGTTTTTGCCCCATTATGGGCTACATATAAACTGTTGATTAAAAAAGGAGGTATCAGGCATGATCAAAAAACTGGCGCAGTCGATACGTGAATACAAACTGCCCTCCATATTGGCTCCGTTATTTATGATTGGGGAAGTGGCGATGGAAACCATTGTCCCTTTTTTGATGGCGTATATGATAGATATCGGGTTCGCAAAAGAGGATTTGAACTATGTGGTAAAAATTGGGATAGAAATGCTGGTATTAGCGGTCATCGGACTGCTCTTCGGTATTTTGTCCGGGCGCTATGCGGCAATCGCAGCGACCGGGCTGGCAAAAAATATGAGGAAAGATATTTTTTACAGTATCCAGGGATTTTCATTTGCAAATATAGATAAGTTTTCCACGGCGTCTTTGGTGACGCGTATGACGACGGACATCACAAACGTACAGATGGCGTATCAGATGATCATCCGTATTCTGGTGCGCGCACCAATCATGATTATCTTTTCGATTATTATGGCATGGCGACTCAATGCAAAACTGACGCTTTGTTTTGTGATTATGGTGCCGATCCTGGCGTTTGCGCTGTATCTTGTTATTTCCCATGCACATGGGTATTTTATGAAACTGTTTAAAAAGTACGACCATCTGAATTCTGTCGTCCAGGAAAATATCACAGGCGTCAGAACGGTAAAAGCATATGTCAGGGAAGAAAAAGAAATAGAGAAATTTGACGAAACATCCACAGACGTGTATCGGCTCGGAAAAACCGCGGAAAAAGTACTGATCCTGTCGAGTCCGGTCATGTTCACCGCGATTTTTGCCGCGATACTGATCTGTTCCTATTTTGGAAGCGGGATGATCATTGGCAAAACGATGACGACCGGATCGTTAATGAGCTTGTTTACTTATGCGATCCAGATCTTGTCTTCGCTGATGATGGTGTGTATGGTGCTCGTCATGTGCGTTATGGCAAAAGCTTCCGCAGAGCGTATTACCGAAGTGCTGACCGAGCAAAGCACGCTGACAAATCCGGAAAAACCGTTATACGAAGTGGAAAACGGAGAGATCTGTTTTTCCCATGCAAACTTTTCCTATACGGGGGAAAAGGGAAAAGAAGTGTTAAAAGACATTGACCTGACAATCAAATCCGGGGAAACCGTCGGCGTGATCGGCGGCACTGGAAGTTCTAAAACTTCGTTTGTGCAGTTGATTCCCCGGCTGTACGACGTGACTTCCGGTTCCGTAAAAATAGGCGGGCACGACGTCAGGGAATACGATATTGAAACGCTGCGCGACGCGGTATCCATGGTGTTGCAGAAAAACGTGCTGTTTTCCGGGACGATCAGCGAAAACCTGCGCTGGGGCAATCCGGAGGCAACGAAAGAAGAGATTGTCCATGCCTGTAAACTGGCGCAGGCCGACGAGTTTGTCAGCCGTTTCCCAAACGGTTATGAAACGATGATCGACCAGGGCGGTACGAATGTTTCCGGCGGCCAGAAACAGAGGCTCTGTATCGCGCGCGCCCTGTTGAAGAAACCGAAAATTCTGATTCTGGACGATTCTACGAGCGCGGTAGATACGAAAACGGACGCCCTGATCCGCAAAGCTTTCGCAGAAGAGATCCCGAATACGACGAAGATCATTATCGCACAGCGGATTTCCTCTGTGGAACATGCGGACAAAATCATCGTGCTGGACGACGGGAAAATAGACGGTGTCGGTACGCACGACGAACTTCTGGCGCATAATAATATATACCGCGAAGTATATGAATCACAGGTGAAAGGCGGTGAGGAAGATGAGTAAACGGCAAACATCCGGGAAAAGCAATGAAATGGCGACGGTTGCCAAAAGAATGATGGGATACATTACCGGAACGTATAAAGTGCAGTTTATTTTTGTGGTGCTGCTGATTATCGTATCTTCCATCGGTAATGTAGCGGGTACTTTCCTGCTGCGTTACCTCATAGACGATTATATTACGCCTCTGATCGGAAAGGCAAACGCATCCATGGCCGGCGTGCTGCAGATCGTTATGATGATGGCGGCGGCATACGCAGTAGTCGTTGTCTGTACGTGGACGTATAACAGGCTGGTTGTTAATATTTCCAACGGTGTGATGAAGCGTGTGCGTGACGAAATGTTTTCTCATATGCAGAAAATGCCGATCCAGTATTTTGATACGAACGCGACGGGCGATATTATGAGCCGTTATACAAACGATACCGATACGCTTCGGCAGATGGTAAGCCAGAGTATCCCGCAGATTTTAAATTCTGCGATTACGATGATAACGGTATTTGTTTCCATGCTGATTTTAAGTATCCCGATGACGGTTATCGTAATCGTCATGCTGGCGGTCATGCTGTTCCTGGTGAAAGCGGTAAGTTCCAGAAGTTCTAAATATTTTATCGCGCAGCAGATTTCTCTGGGAAAAGTGAACGGCTATATTGAAGAAATGATGAACGGGCAGAAAGTCGTCAAGGTGTTTAACCATGAAGAAGCCGTCAAAAAAGATTTTGACAAAGTGAACGGCGAATTATGCGAAAATGCCAAAAACGCTAATATTTTTGCCAATATTCTGATGCCGATCATGGCGCAGATGGGAAACGTTTCGTATCTGGTTGTAGCTTTGGTCGGAGCGACGCTGTCGATTTCCGGAATTGCGCCGATCACGCTGGGCGTCCTGGCGTCTTTTCTGCAGTTTACGAGGCAGTTTACGCAGCCGGTATCGCAGGTGTCCCAGCAGATCAGCGCGGTCATTATGGCGCTGGCCGGCGCCAGGCGTATTTTCGACCTGCTGGATGAAGACGTGGAAACGGACGACGGCAGTGTCACGATCGTGCGCGTGAAACGGAATCCGGACGGCACAATGGAAGAAACTCCGGAAAAGACCAATCACTGGGCATGGAAAGTGCCGAAAGACGGCGCGGAAACTTACGTGGAGTTAAAAGGCGACGTCCGTTTTAAAGACGTGGTATTCGGATACGACGAGAAGAAAACGATATTGAAACATATAAGCCTGTTTGCAGAGCCGGGGCAGAAGATTGCGTTTGTCGGGGCGACCGGCGCCGGAAAAACAACGATTACCAATCTGATCAACCGGTTTTACGATATTCAGGAGGGCAGCATTGTTTATGACGGAATCGACGTCAAAGACATCAAAAAAGACGACCTGCGCCGTTCACTCGGAATCGTTTTGCAGGACACCCATTTGTTTACCGGCACAATCCGAGAAAATATCCGTTACGGCAGGCTGGAAGCTACGGACGCGCAGGTGGAGGACGCGGCGAAACTGGCAAATGCCGATACGTTTATCAGGCATTTACCGAACGGCTATGACACGGTGATTACTGCAGACGGCGCAAACCTGTCGCAGGGACAGAGGCAGCTTCTGGCTATTGCGCGGGCGGCAGTCGCGGATCCGCCGGTACTTATTCTGGATGAGGCTACGTCCAGTATTGATACGCGTACCGAGGCGATCATTCAGTCGGGGATGGATAAACTGATGGAAGGAAGAACCGTATTCGTTATTGCGCATCGGCTGTCCACAGTACGGAATTCCGAAGCGATTATGGTTTTGGAACAGGGAGAAATCATAGAACGCGGCAGTCATGACGAGCTGATTTCCCAGAAAGGAAAGTACTACCAGTTGTATACAGGGGCGTTTGAACTGTCATAAAAGCGTTGCAAGAACGGTAAAATTGTGATACTATTTTCTATGAAAATTTTTTGCATTTAGTTATAAGGAGATGGGGTAAAATGGGTAAAGTGGCGGTTGTTACAGACAGCAACAGCGGAATCACGCAGTCGCAGGCAGGAGAATATGGGGTCGTTGTCCTGCCGATGCCATTTTTTATAAATGAGGAAACATTATTTGAAGATATTGATCTGTCGCAGGAGCAGTTTTATGTGAGGCTGGAGCAGGGAGCGGATATTTCCACTTCCATGCCGGCGTTAAGCGCAGTGACAGACTGCTGGGACGAACTGTTAAAAGAGTACGACGAGGTCGTACATATCCCGATGTCGAGCGGGCTGAGCAGTTCCTGTGAAACGGCGTTGATGCTCTCCCAGGATTATGACGGTAAAGTCCAGGTGGTGAACAACCAGCGGATTTCCGTTACGCAGAGGCAGTCGGTTTTAGACGCCAAACAGCTGGCGGACGAGGGGAAAAGCGCGGCAGAAATAAAAGAGATTCTGGAAAAGGCAAAATTTGAATCCAGCATTTATATTACCGTGGATACGTTGTATTATTTGAAAAAAGGAGGCCGCGTCACCGCTGCTGCGGCAGCACTCGGCACTCTTTTAAGAATTAAGCCTGTCCTGCAGATCCAGGGAGAAAAACTGGATGCGTTTGCAAAAGCGCGTACGATGAAGCAGGCGAAAAAAATTATGACGGAGGCTATGGCTGCGGATTTTAAAGACCGTTTCCATTCGGAGGACGGCTCTAAAATGTGGCTGGAAGTCGCTTATACAAAAGACCAGGCCATGGCGGAGGAATTTAAAGACGAACTGCAGAAGCTGTATCCGAATAACGAGATCGTCGTGAATCCGTTGAGTTTAAGCATTTCCTGCCATATCGGGCCGGGGGCGCTGGCGATCGCCTGTTCCAAACGAATTGAAGAGTGTTAAAAAGCAAAAAGCCGCTGTCAGGGAATATCGGAATCTGGCAGCGGTTTATCTTGTAAGGACAAATATTCAGGGAAATAAGGAGTAAGAAGAAAAATGAATCTGGAAAAACTGAAAGAATACAGAAATTTATCGGACGGGTTTATACAAGAAATCGGTCTGGAAGTAACGGAAGTGACGGACGGAGAGGCTATAGGAGTGTTGCAGTTGGAAGAAAGGCATGGAAATCCGATCGGTTCCATTCATGGCGGGTGCCTGTTTTCTGTTGCGGATACGGTTGGCGGAGTGGCGGCGACTTCAAAAGGGAGAATGGTCACGACGATAGACGGATCCATGCATTACCTGAATGCCGCCCGCGTAGGAGATCTGCTGACCGTTCACGCAAAAGTGATAAAATCAGGAAAGAGTTTTGCAGTAGTGGACGTTACTTTATCCAATCAGGAACAAAAACTTCTTTCTACGGCTACGCTGACGTATCATTATATGAGTAAGGACTTTGACCTGGACCAGATGGTGGAAGAGTTGAAAAAAGCAAAGAAAAAACAGATGTAAGAGGGAAAAGCATGGGAAACCGGAGTGAGAGGAAAAAAGCACGGGAAACCAGAGTGAAAGGGAAGGAGAATGGAAAACCGCAATGGACTGGAATTATAAGCAGGGACGCAGTATCCCGTATGAGATTAATGTTACGCTTGCCGACCGGACAGAAGTACCGCTTTTGCAGTTTGATCTGTTAAATCAGACAGGAATTGTGAAACACTGTTTTACGACCCGGCAGGGCGGTGTCAGCAAAGGAATTTTTGAGAGTATGAATCTGGGTTTTACAAGAGGGGACGACGAACGTGCGGTGAACGAAAACTATGACCGCCTGTCGGAAGCGCTGGGAATCTGGAAAGAAAATATCGTTCTGGCGAAGCAGACGCATACGGCAAACGTCCGCAAAGTAACGGGAGAGGACCGCGGAAAGGGCGTGGTGCGGGAGCGGGATTATGACAATGTCGACGCATTGGTTACGAATGAGCCGGAAATTGTACTGGGCATATTTATGGCGGACTGCGTGCCGGTCTGCCTCGTGGATACCAGGAAAAAAGCGATCGGGCTTGTACATTCCGGCTGGCGGGGGACTGTGCAGCGGATTGCCGGAAAAACGCTGGAAATTATGGCAAAAGAGTACGGAACGGATCCTGCGGACGTCGTAGCGGCAATCGGGCCGTCGATCTGTCAGGATTGTTATGAAGTAAGCCAGGATGTGGCGGATGCGTTTGACTTGGAATTTTCGGAAAAATACCGGGATGGACTTTTGCAGGCAAAGGAAAACGGGAAATACCAGCTGAATCTCTGGAAAGCCAATGAAATCGTTTTGCAGGAAGCAGGTGTGACAAAAGAGCAGATCGAAACGACGGCGCTTTGTACGTGCTGCAATCCGAAACGGCTGTATTCCCATCGCGCCAGCAACGGAAAAAGAGGAACGCTGGCGGCGTTTCTTGCGCTGAAGCCGTAGCGTTCCTCTTTTTTCATCCGTTTTACGCGGCGCGATGTCTGCCTCCTGCATTGCCATTGTGTATCTTTAGTTATCTTCTTCGGTTTCCGCCATCGAATAAACATGGCGTTTCCGGGCCATTTCATCGCTTTCCAGGTATTCGTCGTAAGTAGTGATTTTGTCGACCAGGCTGCCGTCCGGCAGAATTTCCATAATACGGTTGGCCGTCGTCTGTACGATCTGGTGGTCGCGGGAAGCAAAAAGCAGCACGCCCGGGAATTTGATCAGACCGTTATTTAAAGCGGTGATCGCTTCCATATCCAGATGGTCGGTCGGTTCGTCAAGAATCAATATATTGGATTCTTCGATCATCATACGGGAAAGCAGCACGCGTACTTTTTCACCTCCGGAAAGTACGCGCATTTTTTTTACGCCGTCTTCTCCGGCAAACAGCATACGTCCCAGAAAGCCTCTGACGTACGTCGCGTCTTTGATTTCGGAAAACTGCGTCAGCCAGTCTACGATAACCAGGTCCGTATCAAAAATTTCCGTATTGTCTTTTGGGAAGTAGGAAACGGAAGTGGTCACGCCCCATTTGTAATTTCCCTCGTCTGGTTCCATTTCCCCGGAAAGAATTTTAAACAACGTCGTTTTGGCATGTTCGTTGCCGCCGACAAAGGCAATTTTATCGTCGTGTCCGACAATAAAAGAAATATTGTCCAGAATTTTTACTCCGTCGATAGTTTTGCTTAAGTTTTCGACCGTAAGCACTTCGTTCCCGATTTCGCGGTGAGGACGAAAATCAATATACGGGTATTTGCGGCTCGACGGTTTGATCTCTTCCAGCTGAATTTTTTCCAGCGCGCGTTTCCGGGAAGTCGCCTGTTTGGATTTGGAAGCGTTTGCGGAGAAGCGGGAAATAAATTCCTGCAGTTCCTTAATCTTTTCTTCTTTCTTTTTGTTGGCTTCTTTCATCTGTTTGATCAGAAGCTGGCTGGATTCATACCAGAAATCATAGTTCCCGGCGTATAACTGGATTTTTCCGTAATCAATGTCCGCGGTATGCGTGCAGACCTTATTTAAAAAATAGCGGTCGTGGGACACGACAATAACTGTGTTGTTGAAATTGATCAGAAATTCTTCCAGCCAGTTGATCGCGTCCAGATCAAGGTGGTTGGTCGGTTCGTCGAGCAGGAGTATGTCCGGATTTCCGAACAGGGCCTGAGCCAGCAGCACTTTGACTTTGTACGCGCCGTTTAAGTCTTTCATAACGACATAATGTTCTTCTGTCGGAACGCCCAGTCCGTTTAAAAGAGTAGCGGCGTCGGCTTCCGCGTTCCATCCGTCCATTTCCGCAAATTCCGCTTCCAGTTCGCTGGCGCGGATCCCGTCTTCATCAGAGAAGTCTTCTTTCATATAAATAGCGTCTTTTTCTTTCATAATGTCGTACAAACGCTGATTTCCCATGATGACGGTGTCCAGAACCGAAAATTCATCGTATTTAAAATGATCCTGCTGCAAAAAAGACAATCTCTGTCCCGGCGTAATGGCGATACTTCCGTTGGTAGCCTCCAGCTGTCCGGACAAAATTTTTAAAAAAGTGGACTTTCCGGCGCCGTTCGCGCCGATCAGGCCGTAGCAGTTCCCCTCCGTAAATTTAATATTTACATCCTCAAAGAGAGCTTTCTTACCGATTCTTAATGTAATGTTATTTGCGCTAATCATAAATTGTATTTCCCTTTCTGTTTCTCATATATAAAGAAAAATGTATCGAACAGATTCTATCATGCCTTGTTGTAAAAAACAAGCCTGCAATTTTCCGGTTTTCCTCAAATTTTACTATGGACATCCATTCCGTTTTTTGATTATTCTATACATGGCATGTTGATTTAAGAACAAACAGGATTGGACTGAATAGAAAGAAAGACAGATGGGAATGTTCCATAGGACAGAGGTGAAAAGTTTATGATAGGAACATATACGGCCAGACAAGGCGGAGCGCAGCAGATCAGTTGTATTTTACAAAAGAACGTATTACTTATCAGGATAAATGGCATCCAAAACCATATGAAAGAGATCTGGAGGGGTAGGGTATTTTGAAGCGGAATTATCAGATGCCCATGATGCAACAGCACGTACTTTGCGGAATTATTTAGAACGTTTACGGGTATTTCATTTTAATGATACTTCTATTAACGCAAGGATACGCAGTACTTCCAATATCTTTGATGCAGCTTATTTACGCTCAGATGCAGGAAATATTGCTGCTTTTTTGTATCGTATGAGGGAAAGCCAGGAAAATGTTCCTTACTATGAACGGATTGTCCGGCATATCCGGATGGTTTTGCCGCAGTTTTTTGATTTTGTCCTGGAACCGAATGAAAATGGATACCTTTCTTTGAACTGGAAACAGGAGGGTGCGGAAGAAGTATTTGGGCCGCATCAGTTTTCAGACGGGGCGTTGCGGTTTGCCGCACTGACAACATTACTGCTGCAACCGACGAGTACGGCGCCTATGACAATTATTTTGGATGAACCGGAAATAGGCCTACATCCTTATGCCGTTTCCCTGCTTTCGAAAGAAATACAGATGGCCAGCAAAACTTCACAGATTATTGTATCGACGCAGTCGCCGCTCCTTTTGAATGAATTTTCCTGTGAGGATATTATTACTGCAGAGTATGATGGTATCCACAGAAAAAGTATATTGCGGCGGCATAAAAAAGCAGATCTGCAGGAATGGCTGGAAGATTATACGTTAGGAGAACTCTGGGAAAAAATGTGCTGGGAGGGATGCCGTTATGATACGTGTAAATGTTGTAGCGGAAGGCAAAGCGAGATGGGTTTTGCCAAAAAATTGCTGAATGTATATTTTAAAGGCAGCCCGTCTGTCAATTCCCGTTGTGTTCTGACCAGCAGAAACCGGAAAATGAAGAGCGTACATATTTTGGAAGAGGCGTTGAAAGCAGACATTGTATCCGGTATGGATTTGAAAAATCTGAGTCAGCGTTTTATTCCATACATACAACTCCATGAATTTGAAGCGCTGCTGTTTACGGATATAACAGTGTTAAAGAAAGATTACCTGGAAAGGGAGGATATGGTAAGAATTGGTAAATTATATGAAGATACAAAAGATATTCCGCCGGAAGAGATAAACCATGGTGAAGAAACGGCTGCTTCAGGCTGTAAATTATAAAAAAGGGGCGGTGGCAGCAGATTGGCCTGGGTGGATAGGACTTGATAAAATCCGGCAAAAGTGCTCTCATTTTTCTGAATGGATAGAAAAGCTGGAAATGCTTCCGGAATTGGAAGTTTAGAAGTATGTTAATAAATCCCAAAGGTTCCGGTTATCCATTTTGGGAATCTTTGTTCCAAAATAAATGCAAAAAAATCAAAAAAACGCTTGCATTTTTCTGGAAAGTCTATTAATGTATTTTTGGAAATACAATTTGCAGCCGTTATAATAAAAAGAAATTATTTTGTTATTTGTATCGCAGATAACTTTATTTTTTGCCGTTTTGTGGTAAAATAGTTCTTGAGATATTTTTAACAATTCCGGATTCATAATTCCTGCTGCACAGTGTAAAAATAACTGTAACAAATAATATTTATAATAAGTCAGCAACATGAAATTGAGGAGGAGTATCAAAATGAAAAGACCGATGAAAACAATGGATGGCAACCATGCCGCAGCCCATGTATCCTATGCATACACGGACGTGGCGGCAATCTATCCGATCACACCATCTTCTGTAATGGCAGAGGCGACAGACGAATGGGCAACTCAGAACCGGACCAATATATTTGGCCAGACGGTTCAGGTAACGGAGTTACAGTCAGAAGCGGGTGCGGCGGGAACCGTACACGGCTCGTTGACTGCAGGAGCGCTTACTACAACTTATACGGCTTCTCAGGGTCTGTTGTTAATGATCCCGAACCTTTACAAAATAGCGGCAGAGCGGCTTCCAGGCGTATTTAACGTTTCGGCAAGGACGATTTCCACACATGCGCTGTGTATTTTCGGCGACCATTCCGACGTATATGCCTGTCGTCAGACCGGCACGGCAATGCTTTGCGAATCCAGCGTCCAGGAAGTTATGGACCTGACTCCTGTCGCACACTGCGCAGCGGTAAAAGGCGGACTGCCGTTTATTAATTTCTTTGACGGTTTCCGGACTTCCCATGAAATTCAGAAGATTGAAACATGGGATTATGAAGATTTGAAAGATATGATTGATCTGGATGCGATTGATGCGTTCCGTAAAAACGCTCTGAATCCGAACCATCCGGCAGAATGGGGTTCCGCACAGAATCCGGATATTTTCTTCCAGGCAAGAG
Source organism: Eubacterium sp. (assembly GCA_022796875.1). GTDB lineage: Bacteria > Bacillota > Clostridia > Lachnospirales > Lachnospiraceae > JAAWJJ01. The sequence continues at coordinate 35,408 of JAAWJJ010000015.1, forward strand.
AGGCATGCAACAGCGTTTACGATGATATGCCGGCAATCGTGCAGGCCTGCATGGATAAAGTAAACGAAAAGATCGGCACCGATTATAAACTGTTTAATTACTACGGAGCGCCGGATGCGGACCGCATTATTATCGCTATGGGTTCCGTAAACGAAACGATTGAAGAAGTGATTGATTATTTAAACGCGCGCGGCGAAAAAGTCGGCTGCGTAAAAGTAAGATTGTACAGGCCGTTCTGCAAGGAAGCCCTGGTGGAAGCGATTCCGGATTCGGTAAAACAGATCACGGTACTTGACAGGACAAAAGAGCCGGGTGCAATGGGTGATCCGTTATTCCTGGATGTAGTAGCCGCGTTAAAAGGCACGAAATTCGAAACGACTCCTGTTTTTGCAGGACGTTACGGTCTGGGTTCCAAAGACACCAATCCGGCATGCATTCTTGCCGTATTTAAAAATACGGAAAAGAAAGTATTCACCGTTGGTATCGAAGACGATGTAACAAACCTTTCCCTGCCGATTACGGAAAAACCGCTTACCGGTTCCGAGAGCACAATCACCTGCAAATTCTGGGGACTTGGCGCGGACGGAACGGTCGGGGCAAACAAAAACTCCATCAAAATTATCGGCGACAACACGGATTTGTACGCGCAGGCATATTTTGACTATGATTCTAAAAAATCCGGCGGCGTAACGATGTCCCATTTGCGTTTCGGAAAAGAAAAGATCCGTTCCACGTATCTGATCATTAATCCGAAATTCTGCGCCTGCCACAATCCGGCGTATATCCGGAAATATGAGATGGTGCAGGAAGTCGTTCCGGGCGGAACGTTTCTTTTGAACTGTTCCTGGGATATGGAAGGACTGGAAACCCATCTGCCGGGACAGGTAAAACGTTATATTGCACAAAACGATATTAAATTCTATACAATCGACGGTATTAAGATCGGAAAAGAAATCGGGCTGGGCGGAAGAATCAACACGATTCTGCAGTCTGCGTTCTTTAAACTGGCAAACATTATCGAAGAAGACAAAGCGATCGAACTGATGAAAGCCGCTGCCAAAGCGACTTACGGCAAAAAAGGCGATAAGATTGTCAACATGAACTACCAGGCGATCGAGCGCGGCGCGCAGGACGTTGTCAAAGTGGAGATTCCGGAAAGCTGGAAAGACGCAAAAGACGACGACCTGTCCGTAAAAGTAAGCGGAAACCGTGCGGACGTCGTAGATTTTGTAAACAATATCCAGGCGCCGATCAATGCGCAGAAAGGAAAGGATTTGCCGGTATCCGCATTCAAAGACTATGCGATCGGCAATACGCCGTCCGGCTCTGCGGCATATGAAAAACGCGGGATCGCGGTTGACGTACCGGCATGGAAACCGGAAAACTGTATCCAGTGTAATATCTGTTCTTACGTATGCCCGCATGCGGTTATCCGTCCGATTGCCATGACGGAAGAAGAAGCAAAGAACGCACCGGAAAAAACAAAAATGCTGGACTGCACCGGTATGCCGGAATACAAATTCGCGATCACGACTTCTGTGCTCGACTGTACGGGATGCGGTTCCTGCGTCAACGTGTGTCCGGGTAAAAAAGGCGAGAAAGCGTTGTCCATGGTTCCGCTCGAATCCAGACTGGGAGCGCAGGAAATTTTCAATTACGGACAGACATTGCCTGTTAAGAAAGATGTAGTAGCGAAATTTAAAGAAAATACGGTAAAAGGCAGCCAGTTCAAACAGCCGCTTTTAGAGTTCTCAGGCGCATGCGCAGGCTGTGGGGAAACTCCTTATGCAAAACTGATCACACAGTTGTTCGGCGACAGAATGTATATTGCAAATGCAACCGGATGTTCTTCCATCTGGGGCAACTCTTCTCCGTCCACACCGTATACGGTAAATGCAAAAGGGCAGGGTCCGGCATGGTCGAACTCCCTGTTTGAGGACGCGGCGGAATTTGGTTACGGTATGCTTCTGGCAGAACGCGCGATCCGCGACCGCCTGAAAGTTAAATTTACCCATATTGCAGAAAACGGCAAAAATCCGGACGTCGTAGCGGCGGCAAAAGAATATCTGGATACGTTTGACTGCGGTGTGACAAACGGCCCGGCAACGGAAAAATTAATCGCTGCCCTGGAAGCGTGCGGATGCGATAACAGTAAAGAACTGTTAAAAGAAAAAGATTACTTTGCAAAGAAATCCCAGTGGGTATTCGGCGGCGATGGCTGGGCGTACGATATCGGCTTCGGCGGCGTAGACCATGTGCTTGCCAGCGGCAGGGATATCAATATCATGGTATTTGATACCGAAGTATATTCCAATACTGGCGGGCAGTCTTCGAAATCCACGCCGACAGGCGCAACCGCTCAGTTTGCGGCAGGCGGCAAAGAAGTGAAGAAAAAAGACCTTGCAAGTATCGCCATGAGTTACGGTTATGTATATGTAGCGCAGATCGCAATGGGCGCGGATTACGCACAGTGCGTCAGGGCGATCGCAGAGGCTGAGGCTTATCCGGGACCGTCCTTAATCATTGCTTATGCTCCATGTATCAACCACGGAATCAAGAAAGGCATGTCCAAAGCGCAGACAGAGGAAAAAGAAGCGGTAGCGGCAGGTTACTGGCACAACTTCCGGTTCAATCCGCAGCTGGCGAAAGAAGGAAAACCGGCATTCAGCCTCGACAGCAAAGAGCCGACCGGGGATTATATCGAATTCCTGAACGGTGAAGTACGTTACAACGCGCTCGTTCGTGCAAATCCGGAAAAAGCGGATAAACTGTTTGCAGCCGCAAAAGAAAACGCGGAAAACAGATATGCATATTTGAAGAAACTGGTAAAATTGTACGGAGAAGACTAAATACAGAAGACAAAGTACAAAAGACTGTACGATGAAGACGAAGTACGGAGATTGAAACACAAAAGAGAATAGTTTGATAAGAGGAAGCGGCTCCCGTGCGCAAACAGGATCAGAGGAATGTTTGTGCACAGGGGGCAACTTTTTTTCTGTGTACGGTTGAAAGTTCTTTACGGCGAAACATAATTTATGGTACAATTACCATATACAGGGTGGTTAGCATATAACATATAGTATTGCAGAAACCGATATAGTAATTGTATAGTAATTGGAAAAGGGAGGAATTGTTAATGAAAAGAACAAAAAAAATCGTTACGTTTTTAATTGTGTTTTGTATGGCGGCAGTTCTGTTTCCGACGACTGCGTTTGCAGCGTCAGCAAGGGTAAACTTCAGTGCGACAACATCGGGGACCGGCAACTCGATCAAAGTGCGGAGCGTTACTTACGAAAAGGATTTTAAGGAATATTATGATAATTATATAGGGGAATTTGATATCAAATTTTCCACATTGGTATCCTGGAAGCGCACGGCAAAAGTATCGGTGAAAGACGATCAGGGCAAAAGGTACGATGCCTGGCTTGCAGACAGAGATAACAACGACTGCGAAGTGGAAATTGAAAACCCGAAAGCAGGGAGAACATACAGTATTACAATAAACGGTGTGAAAAAAAGAGGTACGCGCAGTTATCGGAAACTGATGCTGAAAGTATCCGTGCCGTCGGAGAAAGCTTCCGGCAAAAAAGTGAAAGTTTCCAGGGTTACCGTAGATGAAGATAATGACGATTATGATAATTACGGGACAGAGATCGACGTAAAATTTGCGACAAAAGTAAAATGGCGCCGTAACGCCAGAATTTCTTCCGTAAAAGATAATAAGGGAAAAAGTTACAAAGCTATTTTGACAGAGAAAGACAGCGACGACTGTGAGATTTATATTCGGAATATAAAGTATGGGCGTACTTATAAAATAAAAATTTCCGGTGTGAAAGCAAGAGGCGCGTCTTCCTATGAAACCGTTACAGTTACCGTAAAAGTGCCGGTGCGTTCCAATAAAATATCGGTAAAAAAAGTCGAATATGAAGAAGATTATGATGACGGCATGTGGGAATATGTCGTAGATATCAAGTTTAATAAAAGGGTAAGGCATAAGGGAAACAGTTATGTTGTGATCAAAGATTCCAGCGGAAAAACATATTCTTCAAGAAATACTTATGTAGACTGGGACGGCGATGAATGTGAGATACATTTGTCCAGGGGGTTGACTTATGGAAAAACTTATACTTATAAGATTGTAAACGTAAAAGCGAACGGAGAAAGTAAATATACGACATTAAAAGGAAATTTCACAGTATATTAAAAATATTACTACAGAATAAGAAAGGGGGGAAATTGGAAACGGCTGATAGCGTTGGCAGTCAGCGTGGCTATGCTGATTCCGGCAGGAGCGGGCACGGAAAACGTACGGACAGATACAGCGGCAGAAACACCTCAGGCAGATACGGTGTTGGAAACAGTAGCCGGATCAAATGATTTTACTTATTCAAACGGGGTATTGACGGCATATTCCGGTACAGACGCCGCAGTTACGGTTCCGTCAGGCCTGACAGGCATTGCGGAAGAGGTTTTTTTAGGGTGTACCACCATGACCAGCATAACGATTCCGTCCAGTATGAAAAGCATTGGTGAGAAAGCGTTTTCGGACTGCACGAAACTGGCGCGCGTTTCGTTTCCGAAGCGTCTGGTAGATTTCGGCGCTATATACGATTACACACTTTCGGGCTGCAGCAAATTGAAAAGCGTGACGCTTCCAATCGGTATGATCAATGTCGGAGGACATACGTTTTTGAACTGCACGAGCCTGAAAAACGTGACAATCTATGACGGTACGGAAAATATTTTGAACGGTACGTTTTACGGCTGCACCGGTTTAACGGAAATAGATTTGCCGGACAGTCTGGTCAGTATTGGAAACGATTCGTTTAAAAACTGCAGGAACCTGACAAGTATTACGATTTCGTCTGATGAAATCAGTATCGGCGACGGCGCGTTTGACGGCTGCGGCAAGCTGACGATTTACGGAAGGCCGGGTTCCCGTGCAGAAGAATATGCGAACAGGAATAATATTAAGTTTGAAGATATTTCCAACCAGGCAAACCAGGTCACCAAAACGTTTAACAAAGTTTACGGCAACCGGTTACGAAATTCAGTACAGTACGGATAAAAAATTCAAAAACAAAAAGACGACAAAGATAAAATCTGTTGCAAAAAACAGCAAGACGTCCATTACGATTAACAAACTGAAAGCGGGAAAACGGTATTATGTAAGGGTACGTTCCTATAAAAAAACAACAGTGGGTAAAAAGACGGAAAAGTTGTACGGAACTTGGAGCAGTGCGAAAAGCGTAAAAGCAAAAAATAGCGATATTAGAATTTCTATTTAAAATCAATAAAAATACAGATTAGGTAAAGAAATTACAAACAGCAGAGCAGAAAATCATGGTTTCAGATTTTTTGCTCTGTTGTTGTTTTTATGATTGGATTGTGAGAAAGGTAGGAACAAATAATATAATTTCAAATGAAATAAATATTTCATAATACCTAAAAAATAGTAATAATAAACAAATTTTTATATATAATAATCAATTTTTCAATAAAAATATTTAAATTTTTTGTAGATTTTGATAACTAATTGACAAAAATAAGATACTAATTTACTATAAAAGAAAAGGGAGTGTGATGTGTGTAGTGCTAAAAGAATTTGAAATGCTTATAGGAAAGTTTTCAAATGGTCTTTCAACAGGCAGGTATAATAATTATGTTAAGGTATTGCAAAATAGTTTAATACCTTATTTAGAGCATTATTGTACAAAGGAGGAAATTACGGTAGAAGAACTTTTTAAAAAAATGATTTCAGCTACTCACATTATTGATGCAGGTATTGAGTATATTAACAGGCCAAAAGTAACAGGAGAAGCGGCAGTTGATAAGTATTTAACTGCGGCAAACGAATTTTTTAAAGCTGTTATTTTCCCTGAATGGCCGTCTTGCCCACTTTCTGTTGTTGGAAATTTTCAGGAATATCGTGATAATATTTTAAATAATAAAGCAAGTAAGAGTTTAAAATCATATGAGCCAAGGCAGCATTTGGATGATAATGGATACAAAAAATTGATTGTGTATCTCAAAAATCTGGGAGATAATACATTAAGAAATAGAATGGCGAAAGCAGTTATTCCATTGATTTTGTTATATGGATTTAAATTAGGTACGATAGCTGAAATGAAGAGAACTTGTTTTGATGAAGAAAAACGGATGATTAAAATACTGGTAGAAAAAGAAGAAATTGGATTAGAGTTGCCTTATCAGATATATAAAAATGTAAAAAAAATATATGATGAAAATATAGATTCCAAATTATTATTTGCTGTAGCGGAAAACCAACGTCTAATCAGTGATCATTTTGATACCATAATTAAAAATTTTAACAAAATGCAAGGCGGGGGTCGAAAAATAACTTTAGATGGTTTGGCAAAATATGCTGTGATTAATATGTTTTCCATTGGCATGGATCCGATTGTGATACGGCAGGTGACAGGGATGAAAGATGTTGTGTTAAAATATTGCCAGCAAGAGGCCTGGAAAAAAAGGAAACGGGAGATTAGGGGGTATGTAAATTCAAAATTCAGGAGTATCAATGCTTATGATGACTTTAATGATTTGAGAGAAAGAGGAATACAGTAATGTTACAGGAAAGCAGCCGTGTAGAGTTTAAAACTATTTTAAATGATAAGTTGGAAAAGGAAATTGTTGCATTTTTAAATAACCATGAAGGAGGAGTGCTTTATATAGGAATTGATGATGAAGGACATCCGGTTGAAAATTTGTATATAGATTCCATGCAGTTGAAAATTGCAGATAGAATCAAGAATAATATTTTACCGTCAACACTTGGACTGTTTGATATTGTTACGGAAGAAATCGAAAATATAGCGGTGATAAAAATAATTGTGTCCAGTGGCCTGGAAAAACCATATTACATCAAGAATAAGGGAATGTCGCCAAATGGATGTTATATGAGAATTGGTACTTCAACACAGCCAATGCCAGTTGCATTGATAGATGAATTGTATTCAAAAAGAACACATACAACATTGCGGAATATTTTATCTCCGAGACAGGATCTTACTTTTGCGCAATTGAAAATATATTATCAGGAGTGTGGACTGGAATTGAATAAAAATTTTGCCAATAGTCTTGAGTTGTTAACACCTGAAGGAAAATATAATTATATAGCATATTTGTTAGCTGATGAGAATGGAGTATCTATCAAAGTTGCCAAATATGCCGGAACGGATAAAGTTGATTTAATAGAAAATGAAGAATATGGATATTGCTCTTTACTTAAAGCAACAAATCAGGTTTTGGAGAAAATGAGAATTGAAAATGTTACTAAGACAAAAGTGACAGGAGCAAAGAGAATCGAAAAAAATTTGATTGAAGCTGTTCCTATGAGAGAAGCTCTGATTAATGCTGTTGTACACAATGATTTTTCGCATGAAATTCCACCAGTATTTGAAATATTTAGTAATCGTATAGAATTTACTTCATACGGAGGCCTGATTCAGGGACAAAGTAAAGAAGATTTTTTTAGTTGCAGCAGTATGCCCAGAAACAGAGAATTGATGAGAGTGTTTAAAGATGTTGGGTTGGTAGAACAGCTTGGATCTGGTATGAGCCGTATTTTGCATTTTTATGATAGAAGTATTTTTGAAATATCGGATCATTTTATTAAAGTCGTATTTCCATTTTCTTTGTTATATAAAAAACAAGATATTGTCAATGGCGATGAAAATGGCGATGAAAATGGCGATGAAAATGGCGATGAAAACATAATTCTGCACTTAATAAAACAGCGTCCCGATCTTACGGCAAAGGAAATGAGCAGACAGACAGGATTCAGCACTCGAAAAATCAGCCGTATTATAAGAGTATTGCGGGAGGCAGAAAAAATTATTCGTATAGGTTCTGACAGGAAGGGTTATTGGAAAATTAGTGATTGAATCCGTAAGTGAATGAGGATCTAATAAAAAAGGATATTGGATAGTAAGTATAAAGTAATCAGTGAAAGGATGAAACAAATGCGAGGTGAAAACAGATGGGATTTTTGAGAGATCTTTTTGAGGAAAAAATACAGATCTGGGAAGGCAGCGATACAACGGTATATAAGGAATTTTGCGGCAGGCTGAAAAATGCGGGTATGAAAATCCAGGCATTCAAAGTAAATACGAACCGTCCGAAATGTACCGGAAACTGCGCCACGTGCGCGGCCATGCAGGAAATTCCGGAAGGCGGGGAAAGCTGGGAAAAGATTGGCAGCGGTTTATGCGACGATCTGATCGGAGAACATGGAAAAGAAGAAATTTTTACGATTTATGTAAAAAAGTCGGATGCAGACCGTGCAAGGGCTCTGCTCCGGAGTTGATGCGCCATTTTCCTGCCGGATGGCCAATATCCTGTAGGGAAATCAAGCGGTCAATACTCTGCACGAGGAGGACTTCAGATGAAAAAACACAAAATAGATTTTATTGAACCGGGCAGTATCGCGGAGGAACTGGGAATCGAAACTGGCGATTATCTGCTTACGGTGAATAAGGAAGAGATAGAAGACGTTTTCGATTATCATTTCCTGATCAACGAAGAATACGTAGAAGTGCTGGTTGAAAAGAAAAACGGGGAAGAATGGGAACTGGAAATTGAAAAAGAATACGAAGAGGATCTGGGGATCGGATTCCAAAACGGCCTGATGGACGCCTACCGCTCCTGCCATAACAAATGCATTTTCTGTTTTATCGACCAGATGCCGCCCGGAATGAGGGACACTCTTTATTTTAAAGATGATGATTCGAGGCTTTCTTTTTTGCAGGGCAATTATGTGACTTTGACGAATTTAAAAGAAACAGACGTAGAACGGATCATAACATACAAACTGGCCCCGATCAACATTTCCGTACAGACGATGAATCCGCGGCTGCGCTGCAAAATGCTGAATAACCGTTTTGCGGGAGAAGCGCTGGCGTTAATCAAACGGTTTTATGACGCCGGGATTACGATGAACGGGCAGATCGTGTTGTGTAAAGGAATTAATGACGGCGAAGAACTCGAATATTCGATCGCGGAACTCGCAAAATACGCACCGGTTATGGAAAGCGTGTCCGTCGTGCCGGTAGGCCTGTCCAAATACCGGGATGGACTGTATCCGTTGGAACCTTTCACAAAAGAAGAGGCAAAGCAGGTGCTGGATACGGTCCATAAATGGCAGCAAAAGATTTATGCGGACTGCGGACTGCATTTTATTCATGCCAGCGACGAGTGGTATTTGCTGGCGGAGAGGCCGCTGCCGGAAGAAAGCCGTTACGACGGTTATCTGCAGCTGGAAAACGGCGTCGGCATGCTGCGCCTGTTAAAAGAAGAATTTACGGAAAGCCTTGCGGAAGCGGTTCGCCGCCTGCCCGGTTGGGAATCCCAGGGGAAGTCTGCGGCCGGTTCCAGCCGGGAACCCCAAGGAGAATCAGCAGCCGGTTCCTGCCAGGACTTCCGGTTGGAACCGGAACGTCTTACGATCGTAACCGGCGTTCTGGCGGCTCCGATGCTTACGGAACTTTGCGCAGAATTTATGCGGCGGTTTCCACAGAAAGAAGTGGTAGTACAGCCAATTACCAATCACTTTTTCGGCGATCACATTACGGTATCCGGACTGCTGACCGGACAGGATATCGTTTCGCAGATGCAGGGAAAGGATGCGGGCAGCCGTATATTGCTCCCCTGTAACATGTTCAAAAGCGGTGAAACTGTTTTTTTGGACGATATGACTGCAGAAGAAATGGAAAAAACTTTACAAGTCAAAACAGTTATTGTAAAATCAAACGGATGTGACCTGGTAAATGCGCTTTTAGGAGGAGAACAGGAATGAGCAAACCAATAGTAGCGGTCGTCGGCAGGCCGAACGTCGGCAAATCAACTTTGTTTAACGTGCTGGCAGGCGAGAGGATCGCGATTGTGCAGGATACGCCGGGAGTGACCCGCGACCGTATTTATGCGGAAACAGAGTGGTTAAATCAGCCGTTTACATTAATAGATACCGGAGGAATCGAGCCGGATTCCAAAGATGTGATTCTGTCGCAGATGCGGGAACAGGCGGAGATTGCGATTGCTACTGCCGACGTCATTTTGTTTTTGACGGATGTGCGCCAGGGAATGGTGGATGCGGACGCAAAAGTAGCGGACATGCTGCGCCGTTCCAAAAAGCCGGTGCTTCTTGTCGTGAACAAAGTGGACAGTTTTGAAAAATATATGCCAGACGTCTATGAATTTTATAATCTGGGCATCGGGGAGCCGATCCCGATTTCGGCGGCATCCCGGTTGGGGCTGGGTGATATGCTGGATGCCGTAGTCAAAAATTTTCCAGAGGCAAAAACCGGCGAGGAAGAGGATGAACGTCCGAAAGTGGCGGTCATCGGCAAGCCGAATGTCGGGAAATCTTCCCTGATTAACAGGCTTGTCGGGGAAAACCGCGTCATTGTATCCGATATTGCCGGAACGACGCGCGACGCGATTGATACGGATATCCGTTTTAACGGAAAAGATTATGTGTTTATTGATACGGCGGGGCTGCGCCGGAAAAATAAAATTAAAGAAGAGATCGAACGTTACAGCATTATCCGGGCCGTTACTGCGGTAGAGCGGGCGGACGCCGTTATGATAATGATCGACGCTACGGAAGGCGTGACGGAGCAGGATGCAAAAATTGCCGGAATTGCCCATGAACGTGGAAAAGGCATTATCATTGCCGTAAATAAGTGGGACGCGATTGAAAAAGACGACAAGACGATTTACCGGCACAGGGAAAAGATCATGCAGGTATTAAGTTTTATGCCGTATGCAGAAATTATGTTTATTTCGGCAAAGACAGGGCAGAGGCTGAATAAAATTTTTGAAACGATAGACGCTGTTATCGAAAACAATTCCATGCGTGTGGCGACCGGCGTGCTGAATGAAATCCTGTCGGAAGCGGTCGCGATGCAGCAGCCGCCGTCGGATAAAGGCCGTCGTCTGAAAATTTACTATATGACGCAGGCTGCGGTGAAGCCGCCGACGTTTGTCGTATTTGTCAACGATAAAAAGCTGATGCATTTTTCTTATACAAGATACATTGAAAACCGTATTCGGGATGCGTTCGGATTTAAGGGCACTCCCCTGAAGTTTATAATACGTGAGAGGAAGGATAAATAGTGAGTGGTCTGTTTAGTCTGTTAATCGGATATTTGTTTGGACTTTTTCAAACCGGATATATTTATGGAAAGTATAAAAAAGTGGATATCCGGGAACACGGTAGCGGAAATACCGGTACGACAAATACGCTGCGCACGCTGGGATGGAAAGCCGGAGCGGTTACTTTTATCGGGGACTGCGGCAAGGCAATACTGGCGATACTGGTAGTATGGCTTCTTTTCCATAATAGTATGCCGGAACAGATAAAGGTGTTGGAGATGACGGCGGGACTGGGAACTTTTTTAGGACATATTTTCCCGTGTTATATGAAATTTAAAGGGGGAAAAGGGATTGCCTGCACAGTAGGCGTATTAATTGCCTTTTTTCCGCTGATGCTCCCAATCAGTCTGGGACTGTTTTTTGTCATTGTCGGAATTACCAGGTATGTTTCTGTCGGTTCTATTGCGATTTTAATTTCGTTTTATATTCAGTTGTTGATTTTTGGACAGACGGGTATACTGGGAGTAACCGCGGAATATCTGCCGCCGGTTTATATCATCGGAGCCGTGTTTATTATTTTTGGTATTGCAAAGCATAAGGAAAATATAAAACGGCTGATGAATGGAACGGAAAACAAATTAAAGCTATCCAAAAAGCAGGGAGAAGAAACTGCATAGGAAAAAACAGGGAGAAGAATTCTTTCGGGGATGCAGGAGGGTTCTCCGATTTGTAAGAGAAAAAGGAGGAAAAATATGGCAAAAGTAAGTGTATTAGGCGCAGGAAGCTGGGGAATTGCCCTGGCGACAGTATTAGCTGACAACGGACATCAGGTCACGGTATGGTCCGTAATTGAAAACGAAATTAAAATGCTTCAGGAGTACCGGGAGCATAAAGATAAATTACCGGGAGTGCGGTTAGAAGAAAGTATTTCTTTTACAACGGATCTGGAAGCGGCGATAACCGGACGGGAGTTGATTGTCATGGCGGTACCGTCTTCCTTTATCCGGAGTACGGCGAAGCAGGCGGCTCCGTTTGTGGCAAAAGGGCAGATCCTTGTCGATGTGGCAAAAGGAATCGAAGAGGCAACTTTGATGCCGATGGTAGACATTATCGAGCAGGAAATTCCGCAGGCGTCCGTAGCAGTGCTCTCCGGGCCGAGCCATGCGGAAGAAGTGGGCAGAAAATTGCCGACCACGGTAGTCGCAGGTGCAAGGAAGAAAGAAATCGCTGAATTTATTCAGTCGATCTTCATGAATCAGGTATTTCGCGTTTATACAAGCCCGGACGTTTTGGGAATTGAACTGGGCGGTTCTTTAAAAAACGTCATCGCGCTGGCGGCCGGTATGGCGGATGGACTCGGATATGGCGACAATACGAAAGCGGCGCTGATCACGCGCGGAATATCCGAAATTTCCGAACTTGCGCTGGCTATGGGAGCGAAAAGCGAAACGTTGAACGGACTGTCCGGTATCGGCGACCTGATCGTTACGTGTGCAAGTAAACACAGCCGCAACCGGAAAGCCGGTATGCTGATCGGACAGGGAATGACCATGAAAGAAGCGATGGATGAAGTGAAAATGGTAGTAGAGGGCGTATATTCTGCCAAAGCGGCTATCGTGCTCGGTGAAAAATACGGCGTACGCCTGCCGATTATCGAACAGGTAAACGACGTGCTGTTCCACGATGTGCCGGCAAAAGAGGCCGTTACCAATCTGATGCTGCGTGAAAAACGCACGGAGCATAGCAGCCTGGAATGGAGCAATTAATAATGAAAGAAAATACAAAAGTGATAAAGATAAAGTACTTTACGGATAAAATAGATAAACTGACGTATATCGACGGGAAATCCGACTGGATCGATTTGCGGGCAAGCGAAGACGTCCATTTGAAAGCCGGCGAGTTCAAACTGATTCCGCTGGGCGTGGCGATGCAGCTTCCGGCCGGATACGAAGCGCATGTCGTGCCGCGCAGTTCCACGTTTAAAAATTACGGGATTATCCAGACGAACAGCTGCGGCATTATCGACGGTTCTTACTGCGGGGAGGAAGATATGTGGCGTATGCCGGTATATGCGGTCCGGGATACGCTGATCCGCACAAACGACCGCATTGCGCAGTTCCGCATTTTTAAAAACCAGCCGAAAATTGAATTTGAAGAAACCGCTTCGTTAGGCCATGCAAACAGAGGCGGTTTTGGCAGTACCGGGATTTCGTAAGATTCCCGAAAAAGGAGAGAAGTAATTATGGCAAAACAACCGGTTTATGACGAGAGCAGCATTGCGGTGCTCGAAGGTTTGGAAGCCGTCCGCAAAAGACCGGGAATGTATATCGGCAGCGTGTCCCGTAAAGGGCTGAATCACCTGATTTATGAAATTGTAGATAACGCGGTAGACGAACATCTGGCAGGCGCGTGCGATACGATCTGCGTCACGTTGGAAAAAGACGGTTCCTGTACGGTGGAGGATAACGGGCGCGGGATTCCGGTCGGCATGCATGCCAAAGGGATTCCGGCCGCCCGGGTGGTGTTTTCTACATTGCATGCAGGTGGCAAATTTGACGATTCCGTATACAAAACAAGCGGGGGCCTGCATGGAGTAGGCTCTTCCGTCGTTAACGCGCTGTCGGAATATATGGACGTGGAGATCTGCCGCGAGGGATACATTCACCATGACCGCTATGCAAGAGGGATTCCGACAGTGGAGCTGGAAAAAGGAATGCTTCCGGTGCTGGGAAAGACAAAAAAGACCGGGACGAAAATTAATTTTCTGCCGGATGCGGAAATTTTTGAAAAAACCGTTTTTAAAGAAGAGGAAGTAAAAAGCCGTCTGCATGAAACGGCTTATTTAAATCCGGCTCTTACGATCATATATGACGATCTGCGCAAAGACGAACCGGAACATATCGAATATCATGAAGAGGAAGGCATTATCGGATTTGTAAAAGACCTGAATAAAAATTCGGAATCCCTGCATGAGCCGATTTATTTTTCCGGTGAGAGCGAGGGAATCACGGTGGAATGCGCGCTGCAGTATATCGGGGAATTCCATGAGAACGTGCTGGGATTTTGCAATAATATATATAACGCCGAGGGCGGAGCGCATCTGACCGGGTTTAAGACGACTTTTACGAGCATTATTAACCAGTATGCAAGAGAGCTCGGCATATTAAAGGAAAAAGATGCCAATTTTACCGGGACGGATGTCCGCAACGGTTTAACAGCGGTCATTTCCGTTAAACATCCGTCGCCGCGTTTTGAGGGCCAGACAAAAACAAAACTGGACAATCAGGACGCCGCCCGCGTGACCGGAAAAATAACGGGAGATGAGATGCAGCTTTTCTTTGATAAGCATCTGGAAGTGTTAAAGACGGTGATCGGATGCGCGGAAAAAGCGGCGAAGATCAGAAAAACGGAAGAAAAGGCGAGGACGAACCTGCTGCAGAAGCAGAAATTTTCGTTTGATTCCAACGGAAAGCTTGCCAACTGCGAAAGCAGGGACGCCGGCAAATGCGAGATCTTTATCGTCGAGGGGGATTCGGCCGGCGGTTCTGCAAAAACGGCCAGGGATCGCAGTTTCCAGGCGATTCTGCCGATTCGGGGAAAGATTTTGAACGTGGAAAAAGCGAGCATTGATAAAGTGCTTGCCAATGCGGAAATTAAAACAATGATCAATGCGTTCGGATGCGGATTTTCTGAAGGGTTTGGCAATGATTTTGATATTGCAAAACTCCGGTATGACAAGATTATCATTATGGCGGACGCCGATGTGGACGGCGCCCATATTTCCACGCTTTTGCTGACGTTGTTTTACCGGTTTATGCCGGAACTGATTTTTGAAGGACATGTGTATATCGCGATGCCGCCTCTTTACAAGGCTATGCCGAATAAAGGGGAAGAGGAATATCTGTATGACGACGATGCGCTGGAGAAATACAAAAAGAAACATAAGGGTTCGTTTATTTTGCAGCGTTATAAAGGACTGGGGGAAATGGATGCGGAGCAGCTCTGGGAAACGACGCTGGATCCGGAACGCCGTCTGTTAAAAAAAGTAGAGATTGAAGACGCCAGAATGGCTTCCGACGTAACGGAAATGCTGATGGGCACTGAAGTGCCGCCGCGAAAGCAGTTTATTTATGAACATGCGCTGGACGCAGAACTGGATATATAATATAAACGCCGGAAAACAGAACATAGAAATGCTGGAAAACAGGACATGAAAATGCTGGAAAACAGAACATGAAAATGCTGAAAATGCCGGAAAGCAGGACATAAAATCGACGGAACAGGCAGGAACACAGGGAAAGAATTTCATCGCTTAAAGGAGAGAGTATCATGAGTGAAGACCAGATTATCCGTACAGAGTATTCGGAGATCATGCAAAAATCATATATTGATTACGCCATGAGCGTTATCGTATCAAGGGCGCTGCCGGATGTGCGCGACGGGTTAAAGCCGGTGCAGCGCCGTACGCTGTATGATATGTATGAGTTAGGCATCCGTTATGACCGGCCATACCGGAAATGCGCAAGGATCGTCGGAGATACAATGGGTAAATATCATCCTCACGGAGATGCTTCCATTTATGATGCGCTGGTCGTTCTGGCGCAGGATTTTAAGCGGGAAGTCCCGTTAGTAGACGGCCATGGAAATTTCGGCTCGATCGAGGGCGACGGCGCCGCGGCCATGCGATATACGGAAGCGCGGCTCCAGAAAATTACCCAAGAGGCTTATCTGGCGGATCTGGACAAAGACGTTGTGGATTTCGTCCCGAACTTTGACGAAACGGAAAAAGAACCGGAAGTGCTGCCGGCGCGCGTACCGAATCTGCTCGTAAACGGCGCGGAGGGCATCGCAGTTGGCATGGCGACCAGTATTCCGCCGCACAATCTGGGCGAAGTGATCGACGGAGTGGAAGCCTATATCAAAAATCCGGGGATTACAACGGAGGAAATGATGGCTTATATTCCGGGACCGGATTTCCCGACCGGCGGAATCGTGGTCAATAAAGACGATCTGCCGGAAATATATGAAAAAGGGTTCGGGAAGATCAAACTGCGCGGAAAAGTAGAACTGGAAAAAGGGAAAGGCGGCAAGGACAGGCTCGTCATTACGGAGATCCCTTATACTATGATCGGGGCGAATATCGGGAAGTTTTTAAACGATGTTTATACGTTGGTGGAAACGAAAAAAACGACGGACATTACCGATATTTCTAATCAGTCCTCCAAAGACGGCATCCGTATTGTATTGGAACTCAAAAAGGGAGCGGACGCGGAAAATCTGGAAAACCTGCTGTATAAAAAGACCCGTCTGGAAGATACGTTCGGCGTGAATATGCTGGCGGTTGCGGACGGAAAGCCGGAAACGATGGGGATCGTAGGTATTATTCGCCATCATGTGGATTTTCAGTACGAACTGGCACACCGGAAATATACGACCCTGCTTCACAGAGAAGAGGAAAAAAGGGAAATCCAGGAGGGACTGATCAAAGCGTGTGGCATCATCGACCTGATCATTGAGATTATCCGCGGAGCACAAAGCGTGAAAGATGCGAAGCAGTGCCTGATGACCGGGGATACTTCAAAAATCACTTTTAAATCGAAAGCTTCCGAGGGCATGGCCGCGCAGCTAATGTTTACGGAGCGTCAGGCGACGGCGATTCTGGAACTGCGGCTTTCCAAACTGGTCGGCCTGGAAATAGAAGCGTTATTGAAAGAACATGACCGTACGCTGCAAAATATTGAAACATATGAGGATATCCTTTCTAACCGTACATCCATGGCGAAGACGATCATCAAAGAATTGCACTATTTCCGGAAAGAGTTTGCCAAAGCACGCAAAACGCTTGTGGAAAACGGAAAGGAAGCGGTCTATGAGGAAAAGAAAGTGGAAGAGATGGAAGTTGTTTTCCTGATGGATCGCTTCGGTTATGCAAAGACCGTCGACGTATCGGTTTTCGAACGAAATAAAGAGGCGGCCGTTTCGGAAAACAAATACATTTTTACCTGCAAAAATACGGATAAGATCTGTATGTTTACAAACACCGGACAGATGCATTTGATCAAAGTACTGGACGTGCCGTTTGGAAAATTCCGAGAAAAGGGCAAGCCGATCGACAACATCAGCAATTACGACAGTGAAAAAGAAAGTATCTGTTATCTGGCTCCTTTAGAAGAAGTCAAAACGCACCGGCTTGTGTTTGGGAGCGCGGGAGGCATGATCAAGCTGGTGGACGGCAGCGAATTTGACGTATCCCGGAAAACGTCGGCGGCTTCCAAACTGGCGGACGGGGATGAAGTATTGCTGGTCAAAGCGTTGTACGGCGGAGAAACGATCGTATTCCGGACGGTGAAAAACATGTTTTTGCGGATTTCCACCCTTGAGATTCCGCAGAAGAAAAAAGGAGCGATCGGCGTAAGAGGGATTCGTCTGGCGCAAAACGATCAGGTAAAAGAGTATTACGTACTGGCGGAGGGCGATACTGCGTCGGTAGAATCTTCCGGAAAAGAAGTTAACTTGCATCGGCTGAAGATCGGAAGCCGGGATACGAAAGGGTCCAGGCACTAAGAGATGATATGGATATAACTGTTGTAAAGTTAACAGTTCAGTCCACGCCTCTTAAACAAGCCACAGACCGCCTGCCAGAGGCATGCTATCCGCTGCTGAAAGCAGCTCCTGTCTGAGGCTTAAGGGGCGTTCCACTCATCGCCTTTATTATGTGCTCATTCATGCAAGCACAAGGTGAATTGCCGCAATGCGGCAAGAGAGGGTGGCCTGGGCCATGATTCGCCCATAATTTCGGCGCTGGCTGAACTGTTACGTGAAAAATCTTCATATTTTTCTTGACATCGCAAAATACATTTGATAATGTAGAAAATAGGCACTAAAAAAAGAAAAAATGTTGAACACAGATTTTAAATTATGTACTCTCAGGATTTCCAAATATCGGATTTTTGTGCAGTAATTTTCAGACACAAAGGCTGATACAGAGAAGTTTTGAGAGTATAACTGACAGAAAAGGGAGGAAACTACTATGTTGATCTGGGTTGTGCCAGTAATTGGCATTGTTGCTTTGCTTGTTGCCGCAGCATTAGCAGCAAATGTGAAGAAGCAGCCGGAAGGAAACGACAGGATGAAAGAGATTGCCGCTGCTATTCACGAGGGTGCGCAGGCATTTTTAATGTCTGAATACAAAATTTTAATTATTTTTATTGTTGTCCTGTTTGTAGTAATCGGATTTGGTATTGGCTGGACGACTGCAATCTGCTTCGTAATTGGTGCCGTGTTTTCAACGTTAGCAGGATATGCAGGTATGAATGTTGCAACAAAAGCGAATGTCCGTACTGCAAATGCAGCAAAAGAACATGGAATGTCAAAAGCACTGCCAGTAGCTTTTCGCGGCGGTGCGGTTATGGGACTTTGCGTGGTAGGCCTTGGCCTGTTCGGTGTCAGCGTGATTTATTTCATTACGCAAAACGCGTCGATTTTAACGGGATTTTCCCTGGGCGCATCATCGATCGCGCTGTTTGCCCGTGTCGGCGGCGGTATTTACACGAAAGCGGCTGACGTAGGAGCGGACCTGGTAGGTAAAGTAGAAGCCGGGATTCCGGAGGACGACCCTCGTAACCCTGCCGTTATCGCGGACAACGTAGGCGATAACGTAGGCGACGTTGCAGGTATGGGAGCCGATTTGTTTGAGTCTTACGTTGGATCTCTCGTATCCGCGATCACTTTGGGCATTTTGGCGTTTAACGGCGATCTGTCGGGACAGATTGCCGGCGCGGTATTCCCGCTGATTCTGGCGGCGATCGGTATTCTTGCTTCCGTTCTCGGCGTATTTTTCGTACGCGGCAAAGACGGCGTGAATCCGCAGAAATCTCTGGATATGGGTACGAATGTGGCGAATATCATCGTTGTCATTTGTGCAATTATCTTAAGTAAAGTGATTTTAGGTACATTTTTACCGGCAGGCGCAATTATTGCCGGACTGATTGTCGGAGTATTGATCGGCCATATTACGGGCGTTTATACTTCTGACGAACATAAGCATGTAAAGAAGATCGCAGAGCAGTCGGAAACCGGTTCTGCCACAAACATCATCAGCGGTCTTGCCGTAGGTATGGAATCTACGGTTATTCCGATTATTTTGATCGCGGCAGGTATTTTTGCAGCTTATCAGTTTGCCGGGTTATACGGTATTGCTCTGGCAGCCGTTGGTATGCTGGCAACGACGGGAAGTACGGTTGCGGTTGACGCATACGGCCCGATTGCAGATAATGCCGGCGGTATCGCGGAAATGTCCGAACTGGATGAAAGCGTCCGTGAGATTACCGATAAACTTGACTCTGTCGGAAATACTACGGCGGCGATCGGAAAAGGTTTTGCAATCGGTTCCGCGGCTTTGACAGCGCTTGCTTTATTCTGTTCTTTCTCGGAAGTAGTAAGCCTGGAAGCAATTGACATTTTAAATACGCGCGTGGTTGTCGGCCTGTTTATCGGCGGTATGCTTCCGTTCTTATTCTCTTCGATTACCATGCAGGCAGTATCCAAAGCCGCTTACAAGATGATTGAAGAAGTAAGGCGTCAGTTTAAAGCGGACAAAGGTATCCTGGCAGGCACAAGCAAACCGGACTACAAAAACTGCGTAGGTATTTCCACTCAGGCGGCGTTAAAAGAAATGATGCTTCCGGGCGTAATCGCAATCGTAGTTCCGATTTTTATCGGTCTGTTTTTGGGAACCGCAGCGTTAGGCGGATTGTTAGCCGGCGCACTGGTAACCGGCGTTTTGATGGCGATCTTTATGGCAAATGCCGGCGGCGCCTGGGATAACGCCAAAAAATATATCGAAAGCGGTACCCATGGCGGAAAAGGCAGCGAGCCTCACAAGGCGGCCGTTGTCGGCGATACCGTAGGCGATCCGTTCAAAGATACTTCAGGACCGTCGATCAATATCCTGATCAAATTGATGACGATCGTATCGGTAGTATTTGCACCGCTGTTCCTGGCAGTCGCAGACGGATTGGGATTTATTACATATTTTTTTTAAAACAGATAATGAAATAGAACAAATTTAATAATGTTTTTGAAACTGGGCGTTCCAAGGGCTGAAAGCGGCTGCGGGACGTCCTGTTTTTTGTAATATTTTTGCAATAAGAAAATCACTTCCAGTGTAATAAAAGGAATATGGATTTGTCTGATTTGTGCATATTTTGTTGAAAAAAACCGAATAAGTATGTATACTGAAAGAAAAGATACTGTTTTGTAAAAATATTACGGGAATAGTGTCGGATTATAGTGATTCTTTCAGATGAAATAATGGGTAAATGAGCATTCCATGTATGAAAGAAGAACGACTGATCAAGGGAGGATGAGAGTATGGGAATTTTATCATGGCAATTTTCTGGGGGATTATCTGGGGCGTAGTTGTAAACCAGGTAATTAAAAACAAAGGGTATGAGGAAAACTGGTTTTTGTGGGGATTTTTCTTCAGCATTTTTGCACTGATCGTTGCATTGACAAAACCGGACAGAAATATTATGAAAGCTGTAGTAGAACCGACGCTGCAGGCAGAAAAATTAAAAAAGAAAGAAGTACTTGTTAATGGAATCTTTGCGGATAAAGTGGATATCTGTTCGCCGCTTCACATTGTTTCATGGGATATACAAAAGGAAAACGACACGGATCTGGTCTTGTATATTAAGTTTTGTAATGTATCGGAATCGACGGTTTCGGCAGTCTTGTTTTCTGTATTTGGCTTTAATTCGTTCGGCGATAAAGTTTCCGTAGGCGGAGAAGATGCTTTTGACGTGATAGGGCAGGATCTTTCGGTGAAACCGGGTCAGTTTGGGAATGTTCAGATGATGCTGCCGGATACAAGAATAAGGAAAATAGACGTCAGAGTAAAAAAAGTTTGTTTTTCAGACGGGACGATTGAAGAAAGCAGTGCGAGTAAGTGGATTGACACAAATCAAATGCCGTTATCTCCGGAACATTCCGATTATGTGAAGAAAGAAAATCCGGAAGGAAAATTCCATGCGATTATAGAGAGCGATTACTGGCAGTGCGTTTGCGGTTTTGTGAATACGGGAGATATTTGTAGATCATGCCAGATGGAAAAGAAAGCGGCTTCTGAATTTACGGAAACAAACATAGAAAATACATATCGGAAATTATTTGAAGAGAGTAGCGTGATTTCCAGGTATCTCGAAAGTGCAGAATATGACGATGCATTTGGCGTTATGATTTCATCCGATATATATAATAAATTAAAAGAAGAATATGGATTTGTTAAGTGATTTTGATCTTGATAGTTTTCGGAAGATGAAAGACGGCAATATACTGATGTGTTCCGGAGAAGTAAAAGATATGGAAGAAGCAGTAAATATTGCGTTATTTGATGTGGTACGTGGTGAAGTAAAAGAATTAACTTATGAAGAGGTAAGTACAATGTATGGCGATATTGAAGAAAATACTTTAACGGTATATGAGTAGTAACGGGAGTAACGGAAAGGAACACTGTTTATGGAATACGAAGAAACCCTGCAGCTAATTGCAAAAGTATCTGAATACGGCAGCGTCATGGGACTTGACAGTATCCGGGAACTGATGGAGCGCCTGGGTTCTCCGGAAGAACAGTTAAAGATCATCCATGTCGCCGGTACGAACGGAAAGGGCAGTACCTGCGCTTTTTTAAGTTCGATACTTATGGAATGTGGATATACTGTCGGACGGTTTTCCACGCCGGACGTATTTTGTTATGAAGAAAAATTTCAGATCAACGGAAAAAATATGAGCAGGGAGGATTTGGGCATCTATTATGAGCGGGTGGAAACTATCTGTCAGCAAATAGCGGTAGAAAGCATGCCGCATCCGACGTTATTTGAGATGGAAACCGCAATTGCCGTCTGCTATGCCGTAGATCGGAACTGTGATTATTTGCTGCTGGAAGTCGGTATGGGAGGAAAAACGGACGCTACAAATTATATTAAGGAACCGTTGGTTTCCGTACTTACGTCCGTCAGCATGGACCATACGGAATATCTGGGAAATACGTTAGAGGAAATAGCCCGGATGAAAGCCGGAATTATAAAAAAAAGCCGTCCGGTCGTTTCTGCATGGCAGGAGAAACCGGTGAGAGAAATTTTTGAAAAAGAGGCGGCAAAACAGAATTGCCCGTTTTATTATATTCCGGAAGAGAAGTTTAAGGATGGCCAGTGTTTTTGCTGGAATGGTATGACGGTCACGCTGCCTGTGACGATGCAGGCCTGTTATCAAATACAAAATGCTATGACGGCATTGCAGACAATTGATGTGATCAAAGAGTATGATGAAGAAGTAAATAACAGAGCGGCAGATTTAAAAACAGCGGATGTAAAAACTGGAAAACCGGCTGTAAAAATTACGCCGGAGTGTATCTTGGCAGGCATAAAAAAAGCCGTCAGTCCGGGACGTTTTATGAAAATTCTGGATCAGCCTGAGTTTTACATAGACGGCGCCCACAATCCGGGGGCGGCGGCCGAATTGGTGAAGACGCTGCGGTTTCGGTTTCAGGATTACAGCAAGGTGTTTATCATCGGTGTATTTAAAGATAAAGATTATGACGGTATGCTTCGTATTTTAAGCAATATAGAAGCAAAAATAATTACGGCGCCGCTGCCGCCGCCGCGTGGACTGTCGGCAGAACTGCTGGCGCAGGCAGCAAAAAAGTATTATTCGGATGTATACTGTGCAAACAGCATCAGCGAGGCAGTGGAAAAAGCAATCGAATATGCCGGGGAAGCAGAAAAAGCAATCGAATATGTCCGGGCAGCAGAAAACAGTGTCAGGAATGAAAGCGGCGGCGAGAATGAAAGCGGCGGCAGGAAAGGGATGATACTTGCTTTTGGTTCCTTATCTTATTTAAAAGAAGTTGCCGGGACGATAAAGAATATAACGCAGAAAAAACAGTAAGAAATTAAGAGATATGGAAATAGAAATTTAAATAGAATGATGAAAAAAGGAAAAGGAGAACGGCTTTTTACAGTGAAATGAGATGGGAACATATTTGAAGAATTTATTGGAGCATCCTGTTTATAAAAAACAGCTGCATCGACTGGAAAGATATGAATCGGAACGGGTATTTTGTAAACACGATGCTTCCCATTTTGAGGAAATGGGACGGATTGCCGTTGCAATGATGAAGAAGTATGGAGTGGAGATGGAGGAAGAAACGGTTTGGCTGGCGGCCTATCTGCACGATATGGGCCGTGTGGCGCAGTACGAAAACGGAACGCCGCATGATAAGGCAGGAACCGTGTTTGCACGCAGGATGCTGCAAGAGATAGGATATCCGGAAAATAAGTCGGAAGAGATCATTGCATTGATTGACGGACACCGCAGCGGAGGCAGCGATATGCCGGTACGTATTTTTGCATGGGCGGATAAACGGAGCCGAGCCTGTTATGCCTGCGAACAGGCGGCTGCTTGTAAATGGAGCGATGAACGGAAAAACCGATATGCGTTTGAAGATCTGGAGGCTGAACAGTTATAGCAAACGACAAAATAATTGCCGTTTATTGTATAATAGTTATAACCGTTAAGTGCAAACTGATTGATACAATGCACCCAAGCTGATATTGATATGCGATATGATGACTTTGGGTGCATGTTTAACGATAAAAATTCTTAACCTATTTATGGAAAGCAGAGATGCAGATTCGCAAAGCCGGAATTGCATTTTCGGATTATCTTTATTTCGGACTGCAGAGAAATGGGGGATTTCTGACAGGCGTGTGCGCATATTATGCGCAGAAGGCAAAGTTTCTAGTGTCATCCGTGAAGGACGCAGTTGGATGATCCCGGCAGACGCAGGAAAACCAGAGGATGGACGGTTTAAAGCGACAGAAAGTTTACTGACAGCTATAGACAGGAACAAAAAGGAACTGGATGGCAGATGCCCGCTGACGGAGGGGGAATTGGAACGTTTAACGGAGGAATTTGTTATTGGGTATACCTATAATTCCAATGCAATGGAAGGAAATACCCTGACTTTGCGTGAAACGGATATGGTTTTGCGTGGTCTGACGATTGACAGGAAACCTTTAAAAGACCATATGGAGGCAGTGGGGCATAAAGAGGCATTTGATTTTGTGAGGGATTTGGTAAAAGATCAGGTGCCTTTATCGGAGAGTATTATCAAGCAGATCTATTGTCTTGTGTTGGCAGATAAACGGGAGGATCGGGGTGTTTACAGAAGAGTTCCTGTCAGAATTATGGGAGCAAAATATGAACCAATGAGGCTGTAAAAAATTCTGTGTCTATGGGATGTGATCTTTTTGGATAAGAATTCGATATGTAGGATTTCCTGTCGCCTGATGCGGGAAACCTTTTGTC
>JAAWJJ010000016.1 GCA_022796875.1 Eubacterium sp.
TGAACTCGGGGGAATCCATTTCGCCCATTTTCCCGGAGAAGATATCCTGAAAAATCCGTCAATGGTTCCCTCTCTGGCAGCACAGCCTGGAAATCTGTCAACAAAACGGCAGTTCCAATAACACTTTTTATATCACCATACATATAGAAGTTTCAGAAAAGGCTGTTTTGCATAAGAAGCGGTGAAACGGTCAGCATCTTCCCCACCCATGAAAAGTACCGTTTCGCCAGAAAAAGCAGAAAGATTTCCAAAACATCTTGCAATCATATATTTTATATGATACAATAAACGCGCTGTTCAGATGACGGGAAAGAGGAACGTTTTGAACGGCGCAGACGCATAATGAGATAATATATGTAGTTTTATATAGTTTGAGAGGTGAAAAACATGAGAGAAGGAATCCATCCGGATTATTATCAGGCAACTGTAACCTGTAACTGTGGAAATACGTTTGTAACAGGTTCTACAAAAGAAAATATCCACGTGGAAATTTGTTCAAAATGCCATCCGTTCTATACAGGACAGCAGAAAGCTGCTCAGGCACGCGGACGTATTGATAAGTTTAACAGGAAATACGGCCTGAACAATGATTAATAAATGACTTTGGGTCATTTCATTACATGAGAGGTTCCTGCGGGAAACAGTTGATTCCCGCAAGTAATGAGGAAAATAGCCATGTTTACATGGATATTTGACTTGTAAAAGATAAGGTTGGGATTTTTCGATCCCAGCCTATTTTTCTATGAAAGTATCATTTATGAAAGTATCTTCTATGAAAATATTTTCCATGGACAAACCGAAACGGAAAGAGGTGTCTTCTTGAAATATTCAGGAATTGGCGGCCAGGCGGTTATGGAAGGCGTAATGATGAAAAACAAAGATCAATATGCTGTGGCCGTCCGTAAAGAAGATGGGGAAATTGTAGTTGAAAAAAAAGAATACAAAGGAATCTGCCCGGCGAAAGCGGTGCAGAAGATTCCGATTATTCGCGGCGTGATTAATTTTATTGATTCCATGTGTCTGGGAATTTCGTCCCTTGCTTTTTCGGCGCAGTTTTTTGAGGAGGAGCCGAAGAAAGAGGAAAAGAAACCGAAACAGACGGAAAAAGAATTATCCGGCGCAGAAAGAACAAAAGACTGCAGCAAGAAAGTTTCCGGGGATCCGGGACATAAAAATGAACTGAAAGAAAAAGCCGTGGTTGGCGGAACGGTTGCGTTTTCCCTTTTGATTGCGATCGTAATATTTATGCTGCTGCCGTTTTACCTGTCGCAGTTTCTGGGCAGAATGATAGATTCCGATACGGTGGTATCTGTGATAGAGGGAATTTTGAGGCTGGCGGTCTTTTTTGCATATATTCTTTTTATTTCCCGGCTGGAGGACATCCAGAGGGTATTTATGTATCACGGTGCGGAACATAAATGTATTAACTGTATTGAACACGGATTTGACCTGACCGTGGAAAATGTGCGAAATTCCGGCAGGCAGCACAAACGCTGCGGAACCAATTTTCTGTTTATTGTCATCATTATTACGGTTATTTGTTTTATATTTATACAGACGGATTCCCATCTGATGAAACTGCTGTACCGCATTATTTTAATTCCGATTGTGGCGGGCGTATCGTATGAATGTATCCGTATTGCGGGAAAATATGATAACGCATTTATAGATCTGGTGAATAAGCCGGGGATGCTGCTGCAGAAGCTGACGACGCGGGAGCCGGACGATTCCATGATCGAGGTAGGGATCGCTTCGGTAGAGGCTGTATTCGACTGGAGAAAATATTTGGAAGAAACGGAAGAAGAGCAGGAGAATGCAGCGAAAAAACAGAACGCAGAGAAAAAAACAGAGTGAGGTGATGAATGCATGACGTTGCAGGAAGTGCTTATATCCGGAAAACAGAAACTGATGGCGGCGGATATTGCAGACGCCGCCACGGACGCGTGGCTGCTTTTGGCTATGGTCTGTAAAATAGACAGAAATTACTTTTATGCTCATTTGCAGGAAGAACTGGGGGAAGAGCAGCATGCGGATTACCGGATTGCAGTGGAAAAAAGAGCGGAGCATATACCGTTACAGTATATTACCGGAGAACAGGAATTTATGGGATGTGTCATCAAAGTCAATTCCGGCGTCCTGATTCCCAGGATGGAAACGGAAATACTTGTGACAGAAGCGTTAAAAGACCTGACGCCGGGAATGAGCGTCCTTGATTTATGCACGGG
Organism: Eubacterium sp.; assembly: GCA_022796875.1. Classification (GTDB taxonomy): domain Bacteria; phylum Bacillota; class Clostridia; order Lachnospirales; family Lachnospiraceae; genus JAAWJJ01. Next base: position 2,226 of record JAAWJJ010000016.1, read on the forward strand.
ATCCGGATGCATTATGATCAGCCTGATGAAACATTTGGATGGGTTAAAAGGATATGCCAGCGATATTTCGAAGCAGGCGTTAAAACTGGCAAAGGAAAATGCGAAACTGAATGAAACAGCCATTATATTTCAGCAGGGCGACTTGTTTGCACGCGCTACGGAACAATTTGATATGATTATATCCAATCCTCCGTATATCCCTACCGCGGATCTGCAGGATCTGATGACCGAAGTACGGGATTTCGAGCCGCATGTCGCGCTGGACGGCGGGGCGGATGGATATGATTTTTACAGGAGAATCATAAAGGAAGCTCCGGGGTACTTAAAAGAGGGCGGATATTTATATATGGAAACAGGGTACAATCAGGGAGATCTGGTAGCGGGAATGATGAGAGCGGCCGGATTTGTACAGGTTGTGGTAATAAAAGACCTGCAGGGACTTGATCGGGTTGTACGCGGAAAATTGCAGGAGGAAAAAGATGTTTGATAAGTTAGAGGATTTATTGATTCGATATGAAGAACTTATGAGCGAATTAAGCGAGCCGGATGTAGCGTCAGATGCGGAACGTTTCCGGAAACTGATGAAAGAGCAGAGCGATCTGACTCCGGTCGTGGAAGCATATCGGGAATATAAGAAAAATAAGCAGAATGTAGAGGACAGCCTTGCCATGCTGGAAGAGGAAACGGACGAAGAGCTGAAAGAACTGGCAAAAGAGGAATTAAACGGGTCGAAAGCACAGATTGAAGAACTGGAGAAGAAATTGAAGATTTTATTGCTGCCGAAGGACCCGAACGACGATAAAAACGTGATCGTGGAGATCCGTGCCGGGGCAGGAGGGGACGAAGCGGCTTTGTTTGCCGCGGAAATTTACCGGATGTATCTTCATTATGCGGAAAGCCGGCACTGGAAAGTGGAAACGATGGAATGTGAGGAAATTGGGATCGGCGGTATGAAAAGCGTGACTTTTATGATTACCGGCCAGGGAGCGTATTCCGTCATGAAATATGAAAGCGGCGTACATCGGGTGCAGCGTGTGCCGGAAACGGAGTCCGGCGGGCGTATCCATACGTCGACGATTACCGTTGCCGTTATACCGGAGGCGGAAGAAGTGGATGTAAAAATTGACGAAAAGGATATCCGTATCGACGTTATGCGCGCATCCGGAAACGGCGGGCAGTGCGTCAACACTACGGATTCCGCAGTGCGCCTGACCCATTATCCGACCGGAATCGTGATTTACAGCCAGACAGAGAAATCTCAGCTGCAGAATAAGGCGAAAGCATTTGCGCTGCTGAGGGCGAAACTGTACGATCTGGAATGTCAGAAAGCGCATGATGCGGAAGCGGAAGCCAGAAGGAGCCAGATCGGGACCGGCGACCGTTCGGAAAAAATCCGCACGTATAATTTTCCGCAGGGACGTGTCACAGATCACAGGATTAAACTGACGCTGTATCGTCTGGAGGATATTATGAACGGCGATATCCAGGAGATTTTGGACTCGCTGATTGCAGCCGATCAGGCGGCAAAACTGGCAAATATGAATGAAATCTGAATAAAATGAATAAATTCTGTTTTCCTGCGCAGATTATAAGCAGAAGAAAAAAGCTCTGTTTCCCGAATTTTATGTTCCGGCGGCATGGCAGAGATTTCTTTTTTCAAACCAAAAAATTAGCGGAGGAAAAGATGAATCAGGATACGATCGAATTATTAAAAGAAATAGATTCCGGCTGTATGATGGCTACAAACAGCCTGGAACAGGTAAGGGATGCCGTTACGGACTGCAGTCTGAAAAATCTGATCGAAAAATATGACGTCGCCCATGCAAAAATCGGGCGGGAATGTCATGAACAGCTGCACTGCTACGGAAAGAAAGAGAAAGAACCGAATCCGATGGCAAAGGCAATGGCCAAGGTAGAAACCGGTATGAAAACAATCAATGACCAGGATAATAAAAAAGCAGTCGGCCTGCTCATGGATGGGTGCAGCATGGGAATCCGTACGTTAAGCAGCGCTGTAAACCGATTGTCAAACGCGGATGAAAAAAGCCGCCACCTGGCTCATGGACTGATTGAGCTGGAAGAACGTTTTATGGATGACCTGAAAGGATTTGCATAATATTACGATAAAGAAGAGAGCCGTTATACCTGACCGTATAGCTGCTCTTTTTTTATTTTTAAAAATTTTAATTCTAACAAAAGTGTAATATTTCCGAAACCGGATAGAAACAATCGTTTGATACATTCAAAACGAAAGATAGCCACGCGTTAGGTTTGAGAAGAGTGAGGTAATTGATGGATAAGTTTTTGGAAAAAGAAAATCATTCGGTAAGAAATCGTTTTCTTTGTTATACGCTTCTGTTTTGTATTCTGGCAGTGATCTGCTTTCTTTATTTTTGGATGGACGGAAAATCATTTGTACATGCGGGCGACGGAGCGAACCAGCATTACAAGGCGCTCCTTTACTTTTCGAGATGGATGCGGGAGGTTGTACAAACTCTGGTTACCGGGCATGAACTTGTGATTCCGAACTTTTCGTTTCGTTTTGGACTCGGCGCGGATCTTTTTACCACGCTGCAGTATTATGTGATCGGAGATCCATTTGCACTGCCGTCCGTTTTTGTGCCGGAAAAATATATCGTGTATTATTACGGATTTATGGTATTGTTCCGGTTGTATTTATCCGGCCTGGCTTTTCTGGCGTATGTAAATTATATGGGAAAAGAAAGAAATGCGGCTCTTGCCGGTGCGGTTACGTATGTTTTTTGCGCATACGCCCTGGTTGCTTCGGTGCACCATCCTTATTTTGCCAACCCTATGCTGTACTTCCCGTTATTGCTTCTGGGGGTAGAAAAAATACGGAGAGAGCAAAAACCGGGGGTTCTGATTGTCATGGTAGCCGTTTCGGCAGCCAGCAATTTTTACTTTTTCTATATGCTGGCGCTGCTTGTCGCCTGTTATGTGGTTTTGGAAGCGGTCTTTCCGTGGGAAAAAGGGAAGTGGAAAGAAAAAGCGGGAACGGTACTCAAAATTGCGGGATATTCGCTGGTCGGCGGGCTCATTAGCGCGGCATTATTTTTGCCGGTCGTATTGTTTTTCCTAAGCAGCATGCGTCTGGAAAGCAAGTATGTATTCGATATGTTTTACGGACTGTCCTATTATAAGAAATTTCTGGCTGGGCTGATTACGGAAAACGATCCCGGGAACTGGACGCATCTGGGAGTATCCGCAGTTACAATCCTGGCGGTTTTTTTGCTGCTTTATAGAAACGAAAAGCGCCTGCTGCGGTTAAAGGCGGCGTTCATTATTGCGATGGTTGCCTTTTTGCTCCCAGTTGCCGGGCATATCGGGAACGGGTTTTCCTATGTGTCGAACCGCTGGTCCTGGGGCGTCGTATTCGTGCTGGCATATACCCTAACGGAACTGTGGCCGGAACTGTTCCGGCTGCGGAAGAAAGATATTGTTTCCCTGATAGTGTGTTTTGCAGTGTATTTTGTTTTGTGCACTTTGCCGCAGGATAACGTGACCGGAAATTTTTATTTTTCAAGCGGCCTTGTCATGATTACACTGGTCATCCTGACTGCCTGCCGCATTTCTTCCGGCGGGAAGCTGCTGATACCGCGGAAAGCGGCGGAGTTTTTCGTATTTGCCATGGTTATACTGGGAATCGGCGGAATGGCGTTTACTATGTATGCGCCTTCGGCAGGAAATTATATCAGTAAATTTAAAGATGCGAAGAATTTACAGGAAGATATGGAAGCGACGGAAGCCGTCGCCGTCAGGCAGGCGGACAGTTCCAATACGTTTTTCCGTTATTCGGATGCGGGTTCTGTGATTGCCCACAATGATTCGGTTATAAGCGGCGTGTCCAATACGCATATTTACTGGAGCCTGGTGAACAGTTCCGTTACGGAATTTAACAACAGGATGCTGATCCCTTTAAGGCAGATTTTTAATATCAAAGGGCTGGACGCGAGGACGATGCTGGATGAAATCTGTTCCACGAAATATTTTGTCACGGAGTCGAAAAAAGACAGGAAAGTTCCGTACGGATACGAATTTGTTTCTGATACAAAAGTCAGCAAACCGGACGGTTCTGTAAAAGATTATGCCGTTTTTGAAAATAAATATGCGCTGCCGCTGGGATATACGTATAGAGCTTCCATGACAGAAGAACAGGCGGAACAACTGACGCCGCTGCAGCTTCAGGAAGCCATGATGCAGGCAGTGATACTGGAAAGCAATAAAACGGAACAAAAAAATCAGACGGGACAAAGTAATATGACGGAACAGAAACTGTCTTTTACAGGGGAAAAGCAGGATTACAAAGTAACCTGTGATTCCGGGCAGATCAGGATGCAGGGAAATTCTTTTGTGGTGACGGAAGAAAACCAGAAGGCGGTGCTGACTTTTTCGGGTATGCCGGATTCCGAAACTTATTTGTTTTTTAAAAATCTCAGGTTTTCGGATTCGGAGAAGCATAGTCCGTACAATGCCAAACCGAGTAAGCAGGACCTGACCGTTACGGCAAAACATGAAGACAACAGTATAACGGAAAATATGGTTGTATACGAAACTCCAAAATATAAATGGTACAACAACCGAACAGATTTTTTGTTTCATTTGTATTATGAAGAGTCGCCGGTGACTTCTTTTATCATACAGTTTCCGCATAAAGGGATTTATTCGTTTGACAGCATGGAAGTTTACTGCCAGCCGTTTACAAATTATGCAAAAGAAGTGGATCTGTTGAAAGAAGACGTCCTGGAAAATCTTGATCTGCATGAAAATGAGGCCTATGCGACGAACCATATTACCGGAACCGTCCATCTGGAAAAGTCCAAATACCTGTTTTTGTCGATTCCGTATTCCTCAGGATGGAAAGCTTATGTAGACGGGGAAGAAACCAAAATTATAAAAGCGAATTATGCGTTTATGGCGCTGGAACTGGAAGCCGGGGAACATGAAATAGAACTGCGGTATCATACGCCAGGGCTAAAAGAGGGCGTGTTCCTGTCTGGAATCGGGATTGTGATAGCGGGGATTCTGGCGGCGAAAAAAAGGAAGCCCCTGAAAGGGAATCGGTAAAAATTGTATTTAATGTAGTTTACCTCCAATATTTGATATGCTATAATGGGTTCGGATATTAACGGTACAAACCGCCGAAAATATATGCTAGGGGTATTTTTGGACAGGTTTAAAGTGAAAATCAATAATCAAAAGAAAGGTGGTAAACATGAACATTTACGAGGAGTATCAGAAAAAACTGGTGACGGCCGAAGAAGCCGTCAAACTGGTAAAAGACGGTGACTGGGTGGATTACAGCCAGACATGTTCTTTTCCGGAGGCTTTGGACGAAGCGCTGGCAGCAAGGAAAGAGGAACTTCATGACGTAAAGATCAGGAGCGCGATCTCTATGAAACCAGTGCAGGTAGTAGAGCAGGATCCGGAGCAGAAAGCTTTTACCTTTCATGCGTGGCATTGTTCCGCCATCGACCGCAAGTATGTAGACCAGGGAAAGGCATATTACATTCCGATGCTTTTCCGCAATAACGCTGCGTATTACAAAAAAGGGTATGCACCGGTAAACGTGGCAATGATAACGGTGGCTCCGATGGATAAACACGGTTATTTCAGTTATGGGCTTACGAACTGCGCGCAGCAGGCAATGCTGGAATCTGCAGACCATATTATTCTGGAAGTCAGTGAAGAAATGCCGGTGATTTACGGTATGGAAGCAGATCATATCCATATCAGTGAAGTGGATTATGTCGTGGAGGGACATCGGCACCTTGGGACAGCGCCGGGCGGCGCGCCGGGGGAGATCGACAAAAAGATCGCAGCGCAGATTTTTCCGTATTTGTATGACGGTATTACAATTCAGATCGGTATTGGCGGTATGCCGAATGCATTGGGCGGACTGATTGCCGAATCTGATCTGAAAGATCTCGGTATGCATACGGAACTTATGAGCGACGGATATTTGAAATTGTACCAGGCCGGTAAGATTACAAACAAAAAGAAAACAATCAACCGGGGAAAAGGCGTCTTTTCCATCTGCAACGGTTCGAAAGAATTGTATGAATTTTTGGACCATAATATGGATATTTTATCCGCTCCGATGAGTTATGTAAATAATCCGGAAACACTTCGCCAGTTAGATCATTTCGTGTCCATTAACGGATGTATCGCTATGGACCTGTACGGGCAGGTCGTATCGGAAACCGCCGGAACGCGTCATATCAGCGGTACAGGCGGACAGTTGGATTTTGTTACCGGAGCATTTGCCGCGGAACACGGCCATGCTTTTCTGGCTATGCCGTCCGTACATGTGGATAAACAAGGTGTGAAACATTCCAATATTTACCCGAAATTCACGCAGGGCGACGTGGTAACGACACCGCGCACACAGGCCCCGTTTATGGTAACGGAATACGGAGTAGCGCAGCTTTCCGGGCATCCGACATGGGAACGTGCGGAAATGATTATTTCTATCGCGCATCCTGATTTCAGGGATGACCTGATCAAAGAAGCGGAGAAACAGAAAATCTGGCGGAAGTCAAACAAGCGATAAAATATGAAATGCCGTTCTGTCATCGGTTTAAGATGATGGAACGGCATTTGTAAAATATGTGATGTTTGAAAGAAAGGAGTATACGGCTATGGTACACAGCGAAAAAAGATTATATTTAATCAGGGAATTATTGTCGGAACAGCCGCGGTATCGGAGGATAGAAATTCCGGACGATGCGGAGGAACAAAAAACACTTTTAAGAAGTCTGATGAATATCCGTGCTCCCCGTCCGATCGGGACAGAATTTCTGAAAGTGCAGGATGAATATTTAAGTGAGGAGGTCAGGGAAAAAGGGGTTACCGACAGCGATACACTGCCGGTTTCTCCGGTTCATAACCGTCTTGTTTTATGGCGCGGAGATATTACTGCGCTAAAGGCCGACGCAATCGTAAACGCGGCCAACAGTGCGTTAAGAGGGTGTTTTGTGCCCTGCCATTCCTGCGTGGATAATATCATTCACAGTGTCAGCGGTATCCAGCTTCGTTTGGCCTGTGATAAACTGATGAACGAGCAGGGATACGACGAGCCGACAGGAAAAGCAAAAATCACGCCTGCTTTCAATCTTCCGAGCAGTTATGTCATACATACCGTCGGTCCGATTGTATCCGGAATTTTGACCCAAAAGCATTGCGGGCAGCTTGCAGACTGTTACAAATCCTGTCTGAAAGCGGCATCTGATCAAGGGTTAAAGAGTATTGCTTTTTGCTGTATTTCCACAGGTGAGTTTCATTTTCCGCAGAAAAAAGCGGCCGATATTGCGGTACGGACGGCCATTAATTTTTTAAAAGCCGATACGCAGATCGAAAAAGTAATATTTAATGTTTTCAAGCAGGATGATTATGATATTTACAAAGAAATTTTGTATTATGGATTCAATGACTGATGAAATAATGCTTGCAAAATAAATAGGGTTTATTTTTTGGCATGATTGATTGCAAAGTATAATGGGCAACAACTTTCAATAAAAAGTTGCTTAAGCAACATATAAAATTTGATTAATGATAGGCAGTGGGAAAAAACGTTGTTATCATATTAGTAAATTCCATCGGATTTCAAAATCAAACACGGAAAGGGGTTATTTATTATGTCAGAAACAAACAAATATTTTCCACATCTGTTCAGTCCGATTCAGGTAGGGACGAAAACGATTAAGAACAGGATTGAGGCGGCGCCGGCTTTATTTGCATTTGAGCATTATATAGAAGCGGACGCATTCGGATATTATCCTCCGATGCCCGAGCGGGCGTTCCGTATGCTGGAAGCGAAAGCAGCAGGCGGGGCAGGAAGCGTTGTCTTGGGTGAATTGAGCCCGAACCATACGTACTGCAAGCGTTTTCCGTTTGAACCGGATATTGATTTTTCTTCCAGAGATGACGAGATTTTCCGGATTACGAAAAAAACGGCGGATATGATCAAAAACTATGGCGCCCTGCCAATTGGGGAACTGCTTTCCACCGGCGAAATCAAGACGAACATAGGCGACGGTATCAATCCGAAAGGCCCGTCCGAAAAGGATCTCGAAGACGGCATTACGCATGTGGATGCTTTCACAAAAGAAGAGATCAAAGAACATATTCAGGAGTATATTAAAGCCTGTAAATGGTTCCGGGACGCCGGCTGGGAAGGCATTATGATCCACTGCGGGCACGGGTGGCTTCCGGCACAGTTTTTATCGCCGATGTTTAATAAACGGGAAGATGAGTACGGAGGCTCTTTCGAAAACCGGGCAAGATTTACGGTAGAACTTCTGTCGGCTGTCCGGGAAGCGATGGGACCGGATTTCATGATCGAAATACGCGTCAGCGGTTCGGAGCATTTAAAAGGCGGACTGGAACTGGAGGACGCCGTAAAATACTGTAAAATGTGCGAACCGTATATTGACATGATCCATGTATCCTGCGGGCATTACTTAAGTTCTTCAAGAAGCTGGGAATTTACGACGGCTTATGCGCCGCACGGCGCCAATATTGAAAATGCGTCCGTGATTAAGCAGAATGTGTCCGTACCGGTAGCGGTAGTAGGAGGAATCAATTCCCCGGAACAGGCGGAGGAAGCGATCGCGTCCGGCAAAGTGGACATGGTTGCATTCGGAAGGCAGTTTTTTGCGGATCCGGCGTTCCCGAACAAAGCGGCGGAGGGAAAAGCGGACGAAATCCGCCGCTGCTTAAGATGCGGCAGATGCTATCCGGGACCGTCCGGAGAGCATGAAACGGAAAAATGGACGATTAAGTTCCCGCCGTTGGATTCCTGTACGATCAATCCGGATTCCGTCTGGCCGGCCTCCCATCATAAAATTATGCCGGAGTTGATGCCGGCTCCAAAGGCAAGCCGAAAAGTATTGATTGCCGGCGGCGGATGCGGGGGCCTGCAGGCGGCAATCACGGCGGCAGACAGAGGCCACCGGGTGATTCTCTGCGAGAAGTCGGGAGAACTGGGCGGGCTGATCCGTTTTACGGACCATACCGACCATAAAATCGATATCCGCAATTTTAAAGACCTGTTAATCCGGGAAGTGAAGAAACGTCCGGTGGAGATCCGGATGAACTGTGAAGTGACTCCGGAAACGATTGCGGAAATTGCACCGGAAGCCGTGATCCTGGCTATCGGATCCGACGATCTGATTCTTCCGATTGAGGGAATTGAAAATGCCGTGACCGCAATGGACGTTTATGATAACGATATGAAAGGGCTTGGCAAAAAAGTCATCGTACTGGGCGGCGGCCTGGTGGGATGTGAAGCGGCGGCAGATTATATTGACCATGGCATGGAAGTCACAATTGTGGAAATGCAGGAATGTCTGATGCCGGAAGTGACCGGATTGTACAGAACCGCCGTGCACGACTTTATCGATCAGAAAGGCGGCAAATATGAAGTAAACGCCAAAGTCGTAAAGGTTGGCAAAGATTTTGTAACCGCGGAGCAGAACGGGCGGGAGATCACGTTAAAAGCGGACGCCGTAGTCAATGCGATGGGACGCCGCGCGCACAGTACGGACAGCCTCAAAGCGGCGATCCATGTCCCTGTTTGGGAAATCGGCGACTGCGTAAAAGCAAGGCAGATCGGCGATGCCGTGAGGGAAGCCTGGACGGCGGCGATGGAGATTGTATAATCAAAAAAATCAGGCGGAGAAAACCAAAAAGGATGAAATGATAGTTTTTTGGGCAGAATACTGTTCATAAAAAGTCATAGATACCAAAAACTTTACACAGACTTTACATAAACTACCCTTTGGATTTTACATATATGGTTTAAAATAGTTAAAAATGAAATATTTGTAAAAACAGAGGAGAGATTATGGATATTTTTTCAATATTGACAATGGCAGGCGGCCTTGCCCTGTTTTTATTCGGCATGAATACAATGGGCGACGGCCTGGTAAAAGTATCGGGAGGCAAGCTGGAACGGATTTTGGAAAAACTGACGTCCAGACGGATTATGGCGGTTGCGCTCGGCGCGGCCGTGACGGCGGTCATTCAGTCGTCTTCCGCCACTACGGTAATGGTAGTGGGATTTGTAAATTCCGGTATTATGAAACTGACACAGGCGGCAGGCGTGATCATGGGAGCCAATATCGGAACCACGATCACGTCGTGGCTGCTTTCCCTGTCGGGACTGGAAGGCGGCAGCGTATTACTTAATTTGCTGAAGCCTTCTTCTTTTTCGCCGGTGCTTGCGGTGATCGGCATTATCCTGATGATGTCCGCAAAAGGAAATTCTTTTAAAAAAGATGTCGGCAGCATATTATTGGGCTTTGCCGTCCTGATGTTTGGAATGGAAACGATGTCCGATGCCGTGGCTCCGCTTGCGGATAACGAGCGGTTTACCGGTATTTTGACGGCTTTTACCAATCCGGTTCTCGGCATCATTGCCGGGGCGGTGCTGACTGCGGTCATTCAGAGTTCTTCCGCGTCTGTCGGAATTTTGCAGGCGCTTTGCGCTACCGGGGCGGTGCCTTTTGCAGCGGCAATCCCTATCATTATGGGACAAAACATAGGAACATGTGTGACCGCGCTGATTTCTGCGATTGGAGCAAACAAAAATGCAAGACGAGCGTCCATGATTCATTTGTATTTCAATCTGATCGGAACGGTCGTATTTATGAGCATATTTTATCTGATCAATTACTTTGTGCGTTTTACTTTTTTATCAGAGGCGGCTCACGCATCTGGAATTGCAGTAATTCACAGCCTGTTTAATATCGGGTGCTGTCTGGCGTGGCTTCCGTTTGGCAATCTTTTAGTAAAATTGTCGGAACTTACGGTGCCGGACGGCAATGCGGATCAAAAAGAAGAGGATACGGAAACAAAAGAAAACCGGCTGGCCGTGATGGATGAACGGTTTCTGGAAAATCCGGCGTTTGCAATGGAACTGTGTCGGAAAGCCGCGGTACAAATGGCATATCTTGTACGGGACGGATTACATGACGCCCTGGAATTACTGCAGGAGTATTCCCATGAAAAAGAGGCGCGGGTGGAAAAAATGGAGCAGAGAGCGGACCAGTATGAAGACGCGCTCGGAACATACCTGGTGAAACTTGCGGCGAAAGATCTCTCGCAGAAAGACAGCCGCAGCCTTTCGCTGCTGCTCCACAGTATCCGGGATTTTGAACGGATTTCCGACCATGCGATCAATATTGCCGAGCTGGCCGGGCAAATGGAGCAGAACCATATCAGGATACCGTCAAAGGACCGGACGGAACTGGACGTTTTTTGTACGGCGTTAAAGGATATCGTGGATAAAACGGTTGCGGTTTTTGCGGCAAACGACCTGGAAAATGCGAAATATGTGGAGCCTTTCGAGGAAGTCATCGACAGCCTTGGCATAGAAATCAAGCAGCGCTATATTACCCGTTTGCGGGAAGAAAAGAGCACTATGGAAACCGGCCTGATACTGGAGGATATCATTATCAATCTGGAGAGGGTGTCGGATCATTGTTCCAACGTGGCGATCTATATGATACAGATTGATGAAGACGAATCCGACACTCATGTATATATGGAAACACTGCAGGAAGAACAAAAAGAGTGGTTCCAGCAGGAATACCGGAGATTGAGGGCGGTTTATGCGCTGCCCTCTAAAAAAGCCGTTACAAAATAAGGCGTAAAGCCTTAATGACTCAGCAGGCTTTACACCCGGATATTTCAGTTGCTTTTTGTGTCTGGTTCTGTGACCTCTAAGAGAATACTGTCAAATTCATTTTCAAGATCTTCTCTTTTTTCCTGTGGTACAAGTTTTAACAGCTTTCTGACAAAAAACGTTAATCTGTTAATATACCGCAACTGTCTATCTGTCATATATGTCAACCTGCTTTCTATGGTGTAATTTTTTATTGTTACAACCCGAGTATAGCATATTTCATATGCAAAGTCTATCCAATTATCATGGCACAGGCACTTGAAAAATATGATACTATTGGTATAATAAAAGTAGTAATTTCTAAAAAGCAACAGAACCGATCTATCGTTTCAGACAATGAGGAGGAGAATGTGATGCGGGAAATGGAAAATACTGCGGGTATGGAAATAGATGGGGCTGATTTTGCTGTGGAGGAGCAGCAGGATCTTGTCATAGGCGAGCCGGTTTTTGCAGCGGGGGAGCAGCAGGATATGGTAACGGATGAACCGGATTTTGAATCAGAGGAGCTGGAGCTGGAAGATGCTTTATCCGCTGCCATGCATGCGAATAAGGTGAAAGCTGATTTTTTGGCAAATATGAGTTACGGACTGCGTACGCCTTTGAATACGATTGCGGGACTTACCGAAATTGCATCTGCCAATATGGAAGATGAAGAAAAAGTGAAGGACTGCCTGGGGAAAATATCGGTATCCAGCAAATATCTTCTCAGTATGTTAAATGATATTCTGGATATCAGTCACATGGAAAACGGCAAATTAATCATGCGCAGAAAGGCATTTTCTATTTCCGATATGGTAGAAAACCTTGTAACGGTGATTCAGTCGCAGATCAGGAAAAAAGACATTCGGTTTACCGTGGAATATGAATCCGTAAAAAATGACCTGGTAGTAGGCGATGACCTGCGTGTGAGCCAGATGTGTATGCGGATTCTAGAAAATGCAGTAAAATATACGCCGATGGGAGGCGAAGTTTCTTTATGTGTTCGCGAGGTGACTGAGGGCCAGGGACTGAGGGCAGAATACGAATTTGTAATTCAAGATAATGGAATCGGGATGTCCGAAGAACTGCTGGAACATATTTATGATCCGTTTACGCGCGGAAACAGGAAAGAAAGCGGCGATACGGAAGGCGCCGGCCTTGGCATGACCGTGGCCAAGAATCTGGTGGATTTGATGGGCGGCACGATTTCCATTGATTCGGCTTTGGGAGAAGGTACCACGTATACGATCCGGCTGGATTTTATACGGCAGAACAGGGAAATGGACCTGGAACTGCCGGAACAACTGAAACAGGGGAAAGTACTGGTGTACAGCAGGGAATTAAAAATCTGTGAAGCTATTGCTTATCGATTGGTGAACGCGGGGATCCGGGCGGAGTATGTGACAAAAGAAGAGGATGTCTTGCTGCGGATCGAATGTGGGTGCCGGCAGGACGATGCATTTTCCCTGTTGATTCTGGAAGAAGAACAGCCGAAAGAAATTTTGGAAAAAATAGAAAAGATCGCACAGGTAAATGATAATGACCTGCCGAAAGTTATTTTACTGAGTTCGGAAGATTTTCGGGAAAATACGGAAAAATGGGAAATTACCGTGTGCCGGAAACCAATCTTCCGTTCCCATCTTCTGGCGGCTATTGAGCATTTATATGGAAAAGAGAATATTGAGAAAAACTATGAGTATGATTTTACCGGAAAGCGTGTGTTGGTAGTAGACGATCATGAAATGAACCGCATGGTAACGATGGAAATTTTGAAGCCGTACGGGATTCTCACAGAAGAAGCGGCAGACGGGCGCGAAGCCATCCGAAAAGTATATGAAAGTCCGGAATACTATTACGACCTGATATTTATGGATATTCAGATGCCGTTGGAAAACGGATATGAAGCAACTGACGAAATACGTCAGATGCAGAGGGAAGACGTTAAAAATGTACCGATTGTCGCGATGACGGCAAATGCATTTGAAGAGGACAAAGAACTTGCAAAACAGCATGGGATGAAAGGGCACATATCAAAACCGGTCAATGTCAGACGTGTGCTGGAAACCATACAACAGCTTTTAATGGGAGAAGAGTGATGTTTTTTACCCTGCAGGCGGAAAGAAAGCAGTGCTTATGAATAATATGAGTTGGGGCAAAAAAGGGGATTTGCGGAATTTCAATGAGGATATAACGTTGATCATAGAAGCTATTTTGGACGGTATGCCGGGCGGATTTTTCGTATACAAGGCAGGCGGCAATGAGTCCCTGCTTTATATCAATAAGTCCATATTGCGCATTTTTGGCTGTGACAGCGAGGAAGAATTTCGTGAACTGACAGGATATACTTTTAAAGGGATGGTGCATCCTGAGGATTACGAGAGGGTTGAGGAAAGCATAGAGAAGCAGATTGCAGCCAGCGTATATGATTTGGATTATGTGGAATACAGAATTATCCAGAAAGACGGAACGATACGCTGGATTGAGGATTACGGGCATTTTCTGGATACGGAAGATTACGGAGAAGTCTTTTGCGTTTTTATTGAGGATGCTACGGAACGGATGAAAAAGCGTATTATCGATCTGGAGAAAGTGAATGACGAACTGCGCAATGCCTATGCAAAGGAAACTCAGTATAAAAAAGCCGTATTGTATGACGCCGTTTCTTTTTTTGAAGTCAATCTGAGCCGGAACCGTTTTATCAGTGAAGTTATACAGGTAGCAGATCGGAAATTATATGATTTTTTTCAGCCTATGGATATCAAGCCGTTCCAAAAATATTCCGATTACATAGAATCCTGTTCCGGCAGTATTGTTCCGGAATCTCTGGAGGAGTACAGACGGTTTTTTAATACCGGGCGTCTGATTGACTGTTATAAAAAAGGGGAACTCGAACAAACTTTTGATAGCTGGATTATTGATGCGTTGGGGCGGAAACGCCTCTGCCACTATGTATTGCTGCTGGGTGAAAATGAAGCCACAAAAGATGTGGTGGCTTTATTCGTTGCAAAAGATTTTACCAATCAGATGAAAAAGCAGAATCTTTTGAAAAACGCCTTGCAGCAGGCGGAATCGGCGAAAAGGGCCAGGAGCGAATTTTTATCGAATATTTCCCATGATATCTGTACGCCGTTGAATGCGATTGTCGGATACACGGAGTTGATGAAAGACCATCTTACGGAAACAGATAAAATAGAAGAATATATAAAAAAAATCCGTATGTCCAGCGAGCAGCTGCTTTCCATGGTAACAGAATCCCTGGAAGTAATCCGGGTGGAATCAGGCAAGGCAAGCCTGGAAGAGGCGGAGTGCCGTCTGGACGAATTGCTGGCAGATGTGGAAAAGACTTTGCAGGCGGCAATGAAAACAAAATCGCTGCATTTTCATCTTGATAAATCGGGAGTCCGTCATTTTCGTGTCATTACGGACTATGCCAGAGTCCGGGAAATTTTGTGCCAGCTGTTGGATAACGCTATAAAATACACGGATTTTGGAGGAAATATATGGCTGACTGTCACAGAAGAGAATATCAGATTTCTGGGACGTGCAAAATATCAGTTTATTGTGGAAGACGATGGAATCGGAATCTCCAAAAAATTTATAGACAGTCTGTTTGATCCATTTAAAAGAGAAAAAAATACCACAAAAAGCGGCGTTTTGGGGGTAGGATTGGGACTTACCGTCGTGAAGAATGTAGTTGATTCGATGGAAGGGGATATCAGCGTTGAGAGCGAGCCTGAAAAAGGCAGCAAATTTACGTTAAATTTTCTGTTTCGTTTTTTGGACAGGGACGGTCAGGAAACAGCGTCTTTTGAAAAAAAAGAAATCCGTAAAGTTTCAGGGAGGAAAGAGAGAGTTTTACTGGTAGAGGATAATGAAATTAATCTGGAGATTGCGAAAGCGCTGTTAAACGGACACGGCTATCTTATAGAAACGGCGCAGGATGGCAGCGAGGCTTTAAAAAAAATAGAGCAATCTGTTCCAGGATATTTTGACCTGGTGCTTATGGATATACAAATGCCAGTCATGGACGGACATGAAGCAACAAGGGAAATTCGGAAGCTGGAAAACAAGTCGTTGGCACAGATTCCAATCATAGCTTTATCTGCCAATTCACTGGAAGAGGATTATAAAAAATCGGTAAAAGCAGGGATGAATGCGCATTTTCCGAAACCAATTGATATGGATGAACTTCAGAAACTGATTCATGCGGTATTATACAGTTAAAACATTTGCGGCTGCCTTATGGCAGCCGTTTTGTCATTCCAGATAATAGGTCGGTACCGTGCGTTCGTTGCGGTGCGAAGCGATGATCCCGCCGATGGCCTGCCTGGAAAAAATCCCGGCAAACGTTCCGTTGTATACGTACAGTCCTGGCATGTTGATATAAGGTTTCCAGGTGCCGTTGCCCCATACAAAGTCAATGTTTTCGGTGGCGTACTGCGGACAGTAAGTCTGGCAGATATAATCTTTTCCGTAAGTTTCCTCTACATGGGCAAGCCATTCCTCTTCTGTAAATTCCACACCGGCATAGACGCCGTTGGAAGCGTAGGAATCTAACGGTTTTAAAATGTAGCGGTCTTTGTTTTTCTGTATTTCACTTTTATCACATTTCCCGTCGCAAAACAGGACGGTATTCGGAATATGCGCGGCTACGAAAGCATTTTCCTTTTCGTTTAGGAACCGTTTCGAACGGTCCAAGTGAAGAACATGGAACAGCCATTTATTATGGATGATCTGTGTACAGAAAGAACCAGCCAGAAATACGTTCTGATCTTTGACGGCCTGGATAAATGGCAGTACTTCATCGTAATGCTTCATAATATCAGAAGTGACGGCGCGCCGGTATATGGCGTCGACAGGGTATCCGTTTTTGGAATATAAAGCTCCGTTCTCATAAACCAGTTCCCGGATATCACAGACCTGGCAGTGAACGCCTTTCTTCTGAAAGTGTCTGGCAAATTCCTGAAATTCACGCAGCGTTCCGGTGTCCAAGAAATCAACGATCGCTACCTCCGGCCGTTCTTTTTTCTTTTCATAAGTCCGGTACAGGCTGAAAAAGGTATCCACCCAACTGTCAAACAGTTCAAAGCTTTGGAGCGGGTAGCGGCGCAGCAGTTCCTGATGCGCGGGGTTGTCGATAAACGCTTCGTTTAAAATACGGTCTTCGTTCATGGCGCTTGTGCCGTCGGTATTGATTTCACAAAAATAAAACTCTTCGCTGTCTTCCTGATAAAAAATATCAAACCGGGCGATCGGCAGAAGAGAATCATACAGGTTCGGAATCAGAATCAGTTCTTCTAGTTCCGGTGAAAACGGGAACAGGCGCCTGTAATCCTCACAGGAAAGATATTCTTTGATGACTTTGCAGAAAATACCGTAGGCAGTGCTTACGATTTCTTTAAACTGTGAGATTACTTCGGCCGAATAGACTTTCGGTATCTGTAATGTTTTGGAAGTAAGCCGGTTATTGTAGTAAAGCGGCGTGCGCTCAAGGTAGGCGTTGACCGCAAAAGCGCCGGCTTTGCAGCTTTCCATATGCCCGGTAATGTATTCATAGTATTCGTTGTATATTTTTCTGGTTATATCCATTTTGAAAACACTCCATTCTGGCTGCTTTGCGGCAGTTTTGTTTCGGTTATTTATGATTGTTTTTTTGGGCATCCTGCCTCATTTTGTCCATCAGCGGAAGCAAATAATCCTGTTCTTTTTTCGGCAGCGATTGTTTTGCAGCAGCAAACAGATCGGCGGCAATATTGAAAATTGGAATATCAAACAAACGGCTGTCCCAGCCTTTTTGCATGATCTGTTCGTCCGCTTTGATCATGGCGGCGGCGTCTACCTGATAATCGTGGATGAGCATCTGGCATTTGCTTAAAACGTCGGGACTGTAAAGCAGGCCTTTTGTCAGCGCAACATAGGATAGTGCAAGCGGCAGCGGCAGTGAATCGGCGCCGCGCACTTCAATATAGTTTTTTAACCGCACATCCGGAAAAGCCATCGAAAGGATATGCAGGATGTCCTGCCTGGTTAATTGTTTCTCCGCAAACAGTTCCCTGGCGGGCGTATTTCCGGTATATCGCTCTGTTCCGTCGGCTTCCGGAACAAAAATAAGCGGAAGATCCCACAGGAAAGACAGATATCTGTCAAAGCCGAAAGCAGGATGAAAGACGCAGGATAGGATACCTGTGCGTACATGATCTACCCGGTTCCAAATATTTGTCCGGCGCAGGTGCATATGGTTTGGCTGTCCTTCAAATACGGGCGTATGGTCGGTCAGCAGTTTAAATACAGGCATGAGCAGGTAAGCGGCCTGGTATCTCCGGCGAAAATCCGTTTCGGAGGAATAATCCAGCGAAATTTGAGTGGAAGCAGTTCCCCGCATCATTTGCATACCGCCGTTGCCGTTTTCTGAAAAATAGAGGTCCATATATTCGTAACGTTTTTTCGGTATGAGCGGAAGAGAGGCCGCTGTACTGGCAGGCTGATACCCGTAAGTGGTGCACAGATAATGCAGCGGGGAAATAATTTCCTCCAGTTTTTTATAAAACCGTTTATAAATCATTTCGATTCTGGCAATTTCGGTCTGCGGGGCAATGCTGATCTCCAATTGGGACGCCGGTTCCAATGTGATGACAAAATCTTTGCAGGAGAAACCAAGCAGATGTTCCCTGTCTGTCGTTTCGCTGTCAGGAAAAGCTTCCATCAGTTTTTCCAGAATATATGCAATGCCGTACGGTTCTCCGTAAGTGACGGCAAGCATCGTGTCTTTGTGAACAATGATATGCTCGATTTCAATGCCGAGTGTATTGGCCTGTTCGCTTTTGCAGCCGCCTAAAAAGTGTTCTTTCAGTAACGCAAGGTTTCGCGATTCCTGAGTATTTGTTTTTGAAAGCATGAGTTGCTCCTTTATATACTGTGATCCTTTTCGTTATGGTTTATGGTAAGACGAGCGACAACACCGTCATCAGACAAAAACTGATAAGGATAAATAACGAGTTGGCGCAGCTTGCTTTGGAGCCGTTGGCATGGCACATATCCGTATAAATAGGCGCTAAAGCCCCGATCGGACAGCACAGGACGATCATGGCAGTTTTTTTGATTTCCCAGCCGAAAGGCATACAAAAAGAAACAAAAGCCATGCCGGCAGCGCAGAAAACAAGTTTTGCTCCAATCAGTTTAAAAATACTTTTTAAAAAAGTCCAGTCTGCTTTAAATTCAAACATGGTTCCAAGCATCGCCATAGACAGAAAAGCGCTTGCATTGGAAAGCGGGGAGAGAAAAGTGCCTACGCTTTCCGGTACATGGATATGTAAGATTAAAAGTACAAGCATGAGCAGATAGACATCCAGAGCGACATTGGAAAATAAACGTCTGCAGATGTTTAAGACCTGTTTTTTTAATCCGGACTCGTCCGCATTTTCGTCGGTGTGCAGCAGCGTAGCAGTTATTGTATACGCGCCTCCGGACATCATAATAGCGTTTCCGACATCCATGATGCAGGTAGGGATAATGGCGGCAGGACCTAAAAAGCACTGTACCATCGGAATACCGAAACCTCCGATATTGATCCCGCTGACGTTGATCATATAAAAAGCACGGTCGGCTTTGTTCAATTTTCGGGTAAACGCATAAACGATCAGGATAGGAATCAATCCGTAAAGCAGGGCAAAAGGAATCAGTAAAAACAGCGAAGTATCTGCCATGGGATTGCTGGCGAAACTGACGACGACAACGGAGGGCAGTATAAAATTCATGTAAATTTTGGAAATTGTCTTTGATTCACCTGCTTTGAAAAAACCAAGTGTTTTTAAGAGAGCCATTCCGAAAAAAATACAAATGTAAGCAATTGGTTTTAGTAATAATTCCATGGGAAACCTCTTTCATTTTTTATGCCGAAGAAGTAGTAGGCATTGGAAAATATTTCTTTTGTATTGGATCAGGACGGACGTATTTCCAGCAATTTTTGTTTTAATTCGATTTCCATACGCTGCATTTCCGCTTCCGCCGCGCGCCGTTTTTCCCGCCCTTCGCTTTGGATCTTTAATACTTCGTCAAAAGTCGAGATCAGGGACTGGTTCGTATTTTTTAACGTTTCAATATCTACAATACCCCGTTCGGATTCTCTGGCGCTTTCGATCGAGGCGGTTTTTAAGACTTCCGCATTTTTGCGCAGAAGCTGGTTTGTCATATCGGACACTTCTCGCTGGGCTTTGGCGGCCTGTGCAGAATGTTCAATGCCGAGGGCTAACACCATCTGGCTTTTCCAGAGCGGAATCGTATTGACGATCGTAGACTGGATTTTTTCGGCCATCATCGTGTCGTTATTCTGGACAAGCCGGATCTGAGGAGCGGTCTGAATAGAGATCATCCTCGTCAGTTCCAGGTCATGGATTTTTTTCTCAAACCTGTCGCAGAGCGACTCCAGGTCTTTGGCGGCCTGTGCGTCTTCCGGGAGGCCGGATTGCTGTGCTTTGGCTATGGACTGCGCCAGTTCTCCGTTTCTGGTTTCGGTCAGTTTTTTCTTTCCGGCAAGGATATACATGGACAGTTCTTTGAAGTACGTCAGATTGATTTCATACATCTTGTCCAACAGGGAAATGTCTTTCATAAGTACGCGCTGATGGTTTTCCAGCGCTTTGCAGACGTTGTTTACGCTTGTTTCCGCTTTGTCGTATTTGGCTTTCATGGATGTTACTTTATTGGCGGAACGTTTAAAGAATCCTTTGAATCCTTTTTCCTGATCCGAAATGTCGAAACTTTTCAGATCTACCACAAGAGAAGAGAGCATATTGCCTACTTCGCCAAGGTCCTTTGTACGCACGTTTTTTAAGGCGCTTTCGGAAAAACCGGCCATTTTTTTCTGTGTGCCGACACCGTACTGCAGGATTGCCTGTGAATTATGGAGATCAATTTTGGCAGAGAAATCCTCTACCATTTTCAGTTCCTCGGGAGAAAGCCGGTTTTCATCAAAAACAGGATCTTTTTTTAATTCCGTTCCGGAAATGACAGGAGCGGTTTCCGGAAATTTCTGCGGATCCGGGTTCACATCAAAAGTCAGTTCCGGAGTGGTTGAAAAATCTTTTATTTCTTCGCTCATTTTCTATATCCTTTCGTGTTAGTAACTGTATTTTTCTATTTCCGTTTCTTTTTGGAAATCATTTTCGACAAGCCCTTCCTGTGCCAGTACCGTGTTCAGTACGGAAATATCGGAAGAAATATCCCATGCCCGGTTTAAAAACAGGCTGTCCAGCAATTTTTCAAAAGCGGTATTTAAAGTATCCAGCGTGTCTGAGATTTCGCGCTTGGTAGAAGATATATTTTCTCCCTCAATCGGCTGTGAATCCAGGTCGCGGTAAGCGTCCAGCAGTTTTGAAGTGGTAGGAAGGTAATAATCCATCATTTGCTGTAAATCCGATGCGGTTTCCGGACGTTTGCGTACTTCTTCAAAAATCCTTATGATGACCTGCTCCATGCGGTCCAGCTTCTGGGAAATTTTTCCGTTGGATATCAGATCGTTGCAGGTATGGATATGATAAATATATTTTTGGCCGTCGTCCATAATTTTCTGACATTCTTCCGACAGTTTTTCCGCGGCTTTTTCTTTTTCCTGTTCTTTCCGACGGGCGGCATACTTTTCTTTTTCTGCCATATAATCTTTCCAGGCCTTGTCCGAAAGAATAAAATAATTTTCGTCTTCGTCCAGATGCGCCTGATAAAAGAAGTGGCAGCGGATCATTTTCTTTAAATCCCGCGCGGTAAATTCGACGGATTTTCCGGTTTGTTCTGCCAGCGACTGCACCGGAATGGAAATATGTCCGCGGAGTTTAAAAATATACTGTTCAAAACGCCTGTCAAGAGCAAGCTGGCGGATACCGCATATGCCAAGCGCCAGGCCTATAACAGTCAGGACGGAACAGGCGGCAACCGGTATCAGGAAGAGATGCCACACGGCGCCGGCAATTCCAAAACCGATGACGAAAAGAAGAAAAGTGACCATGATGAGAAAACCGAAAACGGTCATCAGTATCCCGGCTACCCGTCCCGGCGGATTTTTTGCATAGAGTGCAGGGCCGGCGTTGCTCTGCGGTTGCTTCCGAAAAGTCTGCATCCGTGCGCCTGTATTCTGTGTCCGTGTGTTAGTGTTCTGTGTCCGTGCTTTTATATTCTGCGATCGTGCGTTAGTGTTCTGTGTCCGTGTGTGTGATCGTTCCGTCCGATTATCCGGATTTTGCATTTGAGCGTAGAAGTTTTGTGCCCGTTTATGAAATGTCTGTGCCTGAGAATCCGTATTCTGCGTCTGTTTTTGAAAATCGTGTTTCGGATCCGAATTTGCGTTTGCCGAATTGGAAGAGGCCTGTCCCTGGCGCTGGTTCAGGTAAGGTATGGTGCTGTTTAAATTGGTTTTTACCATGGTGATAGTGTCGTTTACCATGTTGCTTACAGAATTATTCAAATGTTCAAAATTGCCGGAATGGATAGCCGTATCTACCATTTCTTTAATCTGGTTCCCCGTATCCTTCCAGCCGTTTTTTATGTCATTTTTCCAATCATTATGATTCCGGTTGGGATGATCCCGTCCCGAATCAGTTCGGTTATTGTATTTCCAGTCATTATGATCCATAACGTTTCCACCGCCTTTCGTTATTTCTGTTTGCTTTTTCTTTAGAGTATAAATTATTTAAACAAAAAAAACAACCTGGGCAGGAAAAATGTAATAGTTTCGTAAGGAAGAGGGGGAACGTCCCCTCTTATGTGAAAAGAAACAATCCTGTGAAATGATAGTATTTATTACTGTTATTAAGGCGTTAAATCAGTTTTTACAGATATTTTCTGGATGCTTCAGGGCTGAGATTATATTGCTCCTGGATTTTATCCAGAATTGTCTGTGATGGGATGCCTAAATTTTTTAATATAGAAACAGTTCCTTCAATACCCTCTCTTTTTATTGTCTTTGCTTCATACTCTAAAATTTTTCCAACCATAATCGCTTTTACTCCTTCCTTAACAGAATTGTATTTTACAGCGATATGCTCCAAAACCTTATTCGACATATCAATAATAGTACATCTCGTATATTCACTAATGGATCCCTGTTTTAAAAGATTTTCAAGTTCATTTTTGATCTGCTCATATTCCTCCTGCAATGCTCTCAGTTTTGCATTGTTTTGTTCATATTCCTTAAACTGTGATTCATGGGAAAAGATGTAAAAGGGAATCAGCAGCAGAAGCTTTTTTTCAAAAAATTTTTTCAGGGTGTATTGCTGGGATTTTATTACGTGGATATCGTATTCTACAGTTCCGCCAGGTGTTATCATTCTGATTTTCAGGGCATCTGGTGTTAATGCATGATGTCTTAAAAATAAAAATGTTCGTTTGGTGAGAAGATGATTTTTTCCTGGCCAGAATAATCCTCCCCAAAGATCTCGTTTATCACAGGAATGATCAGGGAACTGCAATCATTCAGCAGTGTACGGAACACATCATCATAAGGTGTGCTTGTTATCCTTACAGTTTCCATTGTATCCGCTCCCTTTATTATATTTTACCATATTGTACAAATTTACTCAATCAGAATACCATTTTAGTTTTTAATCAGAAATATTTTGGAGAAAAGTAACTGCTGTTACTTTTGGCGGGGCGGGGAAGATGCTGAACCAAATCACATTGGCCTATTCCTGGAGATTAGATATTCAAAAAATCAGGAACCAGTTTCCCGGTTTTGGCAGCACAGTCAGAAATCGACACAAAAAGAGCAGATAACACTTTTATATCTCCAACTTTTAGAAATTATGTATAAAGCCGTTCCGTAAGGAAACGACGAAACTGTCAGCGGCTTTCCAACCTTGTAAAAGTAATACAATAAGATTGACAAAGCAAAAAAAAAAGTGTATTCTTTAACAAAAGTAAATAGGACAGTTCGTGACCATCCTGTCGTTAAACAAAACTACGGAATACAACTATGTGCAGCACGCAGTACTCTCTTACTGTGTTGCCGTTTATTTGCGCACTCAAAATCCCGTAAAGCGGGATTTTTTTTATAGTTAGTAGGATTTTGTATTTTGTTTATGGTCACTTTTTATGGAAAAGGGGGCTTTTTTTATGTCATCAGATTTGATGCGTTATTCTGTGATACCTGTGAAAAATCCACGCGAGATCGTTCTATTGAGAGGGAGCGGATGCGTCTGGAGGAAATGCAGGTTTTGTAATTATCATCTGGATTTTTCCAATGACGAAAAAGAAAATTTCAGTATAAACAGGCAGGCGCTTTCAAATGTGACCGGAAATTATGGGAAACTGGAAGTTATCAATTCCGGCAGTTATTCGGAACTGGATGAAAATACAAAACGGCTGATCCTGCAGACGTGTAAAGAGAAGAGTATACATACGCTTCATTTTGAAAGCCACTGGTCTTTGCGCGAAGATGCAGCAAAAGAAAAAGAATATCTGGAAAGCAAAGGGATTTGTGTTAAAAGGAAAATCGGGGTAGAAACATTTGACGTTTCCATGCGGGAAAAACAGTTCGTCAAGGGAATTGATACGGACAGGCCGGAAGAAATTGCCGCTTATTTTGAAGAGGCCTGCCTGTTGTTTGGTATCAAAGGCCAGACGCTTTCTTCTATGGAATATGATGTGGAAACTGCCCTGCATTACTTTGAGCGGGTATGTATAAATATCATGGTGGAAAACGGGATGCCGGTAAAACCGGATCCGACGGTGATTGCTCTTTTTTGCCGTCAGATTTATCCGAGGTATCAAGATAACCCGCGCGTAGATATTTTAATGGAGAATACGGAGTTTGGAGTTGGATAGAAAGAGGATTCTGTAGTTTGAGTTGGAACAGAAAGAGGAATACGGAGTTTGAGTTGGAACAGAGAGGAAAGGTTACGTTATGAGAAATGAATTGTTACTAATAGCATCTATTTTGGTGATCTATTTCGGGGTATTGCTTATGTTTCGTCTGTTTGGGGAACATGGGCTTTATACATGGACGGCGATCGCAACGATTGCCGCTAATATTGAAGTGCTGATCGTAATAAAAGCTTTTGGCATGGAGATGACATTGGGAAATGTACTGTTTGCGTCGACATTTCTGGTGACGGATATTATCAGCGAACTGTTTGGGAAAAAAGAAGCGAAGAGGGCAGTCTATATTGGAATTGCAACTTCCGTGGCGTTTATTGTTCTTTCACAGATGTGGTTATGTTATCTTCCGGCGGCATCTGATTGGGCCATGCCGTCCATGCAGGCGATCTTTTCCAACACGCCGCGCCTGATGATTGCCGGAGTGGCGGTTTATATTGTGGTTCAATTGCTGGACGTGTGGCTTTATCACAAATGGTGGGCCTTTACGAATCGCAGGTTTGGCGATACCAAACGGTTTTTGTGGCTGCGCAATAACGGTTCGACTCTGATTTCGCAGGCGTTAAACGCAATTCTTTATACATGGGCCGCATTTTTTGGAGTTTATCAGGTGAATACCCTGGTTTCAATTGCCGTTTCCAGCTATCTGATTTTTATTGTTACGAGCCTTGCGGATACTCCTTTTGTTTATCTGGCCAGAAAAATGCATGGAAAAGGAGAGATGATGGTTCGTTAAACCGGCGTATTGCTTTCCCCGCCGCCTGTGGTATCCTGAGAGGTCAGAAGATTGATAAACAACGAAATGGCCGGATTGTAGTTTTCTTTTTTCCAGATGGCGACAAGGTTGATCGTATTGCCGTTTTTGACCGGAAGACAGCGCAGGGATTCGTTTTTGCAAAGCGTGGAATTGTTGTCAATGATTGAAAATCCCTCTCCGCCCTGGATCATCAGGCTGATTTGCTCCGTGGATTGCGTGGTTTTGATTTTATTCGGAGTGAATCCGTGTAATTTGCATAATTCAACCATGCCCTGATAGCCGCCTTGTGAAATTCCGGGACTGATTGTGATCAGATCATCATTGCGCAGGTCTTCCAGACGGATAGAGCGTGCGTTTGCCAGAGGATGGTATTTGGAAATTGCGCACAGCGGTGTGGAACGCAAGATCGACTGATAGACGACATTGTACGGAAGATAACTATCAATATCAAAGCCGAGCGTAATGGAAATATCAATATTTCCATGTTCTAAACTTTCCCGCATTTCTTTGAAATTTCCGCGGATAAATGAAATGTCGACGTTTGAGTATTTTTTGCGCAGAATCCCCAGGGCATGCGGCAGGAATGATTCTGTTTTCTGCGATTCCACGATGCCTAAAGACAGGCTGGCCTGTGTGGAAATATTTGCCTGTCTGGCTTTTTCCAGAGCGGCGTCGCTTGCCTCCAGCAGTTTTTGGAACTCTTCGTATAAGACGGCGCCTGCCGGAGTCAGACGCACATATTTTTTTGTGCGGGCAAATAGCTGCATCCCAATCTCTTTTTCCAGATTTGATATATTTCGGCTGAGGGAAGATTGGGCAATAAACATTTCGTTGGCGGCTTCGGTAAAATTCAGATGGCTGGCGGCTGCCAGAAAGCATTTGATTTGAAAAGTGGTCATTTTTTGATTCTCCGTTTATTACGATAAAAATACATTTATTATAATACAAATTTAAAAAAAAATTTCGTGTTTTGTAACAATTAATATACATAAATACGCTATAATATTGCAAAACGATTATATTTATCTTAACATTTTTTATAATAAATGAAAAGAACAGAACAAACAGAAAGCGAAAAAACAGTAACAGTTCCACACATCGTCGTCATTATGTGCTCATTCTTGCAAGCACGATCCGTACATAATTTTGGTAATGGCGGAACTGTATATGAAAGAATACTGGAGATTGATAAAAGGTATGGCAGGGGATACATGGGAAATGGCCGGAAAGGATCGCAGAAGCACAGCAAGCAGCAGGGGCCGGAGAAGTACAGGGAGCGCAGTAAGTCAGAGAAGTACAGGGAGTTACAGCGGAAACCATAGAAGCCGCAGTTCGGGAAATCATGGCGGAAATCAGGGAAGCCGCAGTTCGGGAAATCATGGCGGAAACCATAGTTCGGGAAACTATAGAAGAACAACAGGAAACAGCATAAGTTATGGAGGGAGCGGATACAGAAAAAACACCGGAAGAAAACGCTATACGAATAACCGTTCCAGAAGGCGTAGGAAGAGAAGAAACCGGCAGATTGCTGCAAGGGTTATTTTGTTTCTGGCGATCGTTACCGTCGTTTCATGGGCAGTGATACATATGAAAGATAGCGGCGGAAAGCAGACGGAAGCAAAAGTGAGGATGGAAACGGAAAAAGTCGTGCAAATTCCGCCGGAATTTGATGTGGAGTTATTGGATATCAATGATTATTCGCGTCCGGCGCAGGCATTGGAGCAAGTGCGTGGGATTGTGATCCATTATACGGCGAATCCAGGTACGACGGCAAAGCAGAACCGTGATTATTTCAACGGTTTAAAAGATACCGGTGAAACAAAAGCGAGCAGCCATTTTATTGTCGGGATGGAGGGAGAGATAGTCCAGTGTATTCCGACCGCGGAGATTGCATATGCTTCTAATGAGAGAAATTCCGATACGCTGGCGATAGAATGTTGTATAGAAGATGAAACGGGAAAATTTAATGACGCTACTTACCGGTCGCTGGTGCATCTGGTAGCGTGGCTGTGCGGGAAATTTGAACTGAATACGGAAGATGTCATCCGGCATTATGACGTTACAGGGAAAAATTGTCCCAAATTTTTTGTGGAACATGAAGACGCCTGGCGGCAGTTTAAGGAAGACGTAAGACAGTATATAGAAGAGAACGGAGCAGTGCCGGGAGTGCAGGAGAGTTAATATGCAGTTTTTGATAGAACAGATAAAAAGGAAAGAAGAAGTTCGTGCGGCTTTAAGTCAGTTAAAACAATGCCTGAAAGAAGACGGAGTAGTACAGGAGTTTTTGCAGTCAGCGGATCACGATATCGGTTTTTTATATGAATGTTTAAAAAATGAGGATGCAAAAACGAGGAAAAATGCAGCCGGCGTATTGGAAAAACTGGCGGTGCAGGAAGCGTTGGATCCGCTTTATCAGGCCTGGTTAACAGAAAATACGTTGTTTGTAAACAGCAGTTATTTAAAGGCGATGGCGGCGCTGGACTGCCGGGAATATCTGTTGGACTTCAATGATCGTCTGGAACAGTTAGAAACGATGGAAATACCGGAGGAAGAGAAAAAGCACCGCCGGGAGGAAGTGCGCGCACTGCAAAAAATTCTGGTGCAGTCGCGGGGGATTGATACGCATGAATTTATAGAAAATAAAATGCCGGTTACCGTGCTTTTGACGGTTCATAAGGGGTACGGGCCTCTTTTATGCAGGCAGTTTAAAGAGGGAACTGCAAAAGTAGTGCCGCTTGGCGTGGTTGCCCGGATCAGTAATTTTAAAAAACTGCAGAAAATCCGTTTTTGGAAAGAGCTGCTGATACCGGTAAAAATTTCGGATAAAGCGCCGGCAGAACCTGACATTCTTGCGGAACTTCTTGCTGATTCTAATATTTTAAAATTTTTGAAAGAATATCACAAAGGCGGGGACCGATACTATTTTCGGATGGATATTATCGGAAATCTGCCGCAGGACAGTAAAAATGACCTGATAAAAAAAACAGCAGTGAGGTTAGAAGAAAAAAGCGGGCATCGGCTTGTAAATTCTGCGTCGGATTATGAAATAGAGATTCGTCTGTTTCGTACCAAAGACGGCTTTTTTTTGCCGTTTCTTCATCTGGGAACGATTCCGGATGAAAGGTTTGCTTATCGCCGGAAGATCCTGTCAACGGCAATGAATCCAGTGCAGGCCGCCCTGCTTGCGGAATTGTCAAAGCCGTACCTGAAGCCGCAGGCACAGGTATTGGATCCGTTTTGCGGAGCGGGAATATTGTTGATTGAGCGCCAGAAAGCAGTGGCGGCGAAAGTATTGTTCGGAACAGATACGTTTGGCGAAGCTGTGCTGACAGCCAGGGAAAATACAAAGGCTGCCGGAATTTCGGCAAATTATATGAACCGTAATTTCTTTGATTTTACACATAAAAGCCTGTTTGACGAAATAATTACGGAATTTCCGGAGCAGTTAGACGGAAAGCGGGAAGAACTGGATCGGCTATATGAAAGGTTTTTTGAAAAATGTACGCAGCTTCTGACAAAAAACGGTCGTCTTTTTCTGGTATCTAAAGAAGAGGGGCGGATTAAAAAGCAGATGCGCCTTACAAAAAAATACCGCCTTTTACAGGAGCATATGCTCCGTGAAAAAAGCGGTCTGAAATTATTTATTATAGAAAGAAAAGAAGAATGATCTTTGAAAAGATCAGCGCTCGGTGACATCGGCAGAGATATGACGCAGCAAAGTGATTTCCTCTTTATAAGGAGGAAATTTTTCTTTTGGATGATCCGGGTCTGCAATATAAGGCGTTTCCAATATTTTTGGAATATCGGTAAAATCAGGGTGATGTACGATATAATCCAGCGCTTTAAAACCAATCTCGCCTTTTCCAATATTTTCATGGCGGTCCTTTGCCGCGCCGCGCGGATTTTTGCTGTCGTTAATATGGAAAACAGCGATCCTGTCTTTGCCGATAATTTTATCAAATTCGTCCATAACGCCGTCAAAATCATGTACGATATCATATCCGGCGTCATGGGTATGGCAGGTATCGAAACAGACGCGCAGTTTATCGCCGTATTTGACGCCGTCAATAATGGCGGCAAGTTCTTCAAAAGTGCGTCCGATTTCGGAACCTTTTCCGGCCATGGTTTCCAAGGCGATTGTGCATGACGTATCCGGAGTCAGGACTTCATTTAATCCCTGTATAATCTGTCTGGTGCCGGCTTCCACTCCAGCGCCCACGTGGGAACCCGGATGAAGTACGACTGTTTTGGCTCCCATTGCAGCGGAGCGTTCCAGTTCGATTTTTAAAAAACTGACGGCCAGTTCGAAAGTTTCCGGTTTTGTAGTATTGGCCAGGTTGATAATGTAAGGGGCATGGATGACAATTTCGGAAATCCCATGTTCTTTTAAATATGCCCAGCCGGCTTCTATATTTAAATCTTTGATTTCTTTGCGCCGGGTATTTTGAGGAGCGCCGGTATACACCATCAGTGTATTGGCGCCGTAGCTTACCGCTTCTTTCGCGCTGTTTAAAAACATGTCTTTTCCGGACATGCCTACGTGTGATCCCAGAATCAGCATAATAATCTCCTTTTATCTGTACTTTTTCATTCCCGTTTTTTTCAGACAGTCAATAATACGAAGTGCTGCAAGGTCATTTTCCGTAAAAATCTGATAGCCGGATTCCAGTCTTTCTACAAAGGGGAGCAGTCTTTCTTTGTCATAGTAACGGATGGTACTGGTTGGAATTCCCATTATTTTGGCCGCATTTTTGATGGTATAACTATTTGTTTCCATATGGAAGCCTCCTGCCTGAAAAAGTTTCCTGAAAAACCTTGACTTTAAACTCGGCTTTCATGTTAAACTAAGGGCAATCAAAAGTCAAGGAGGAGAAAAATTTTATGTTAGGAAATTTTTCATACTTTAACCCTATGAAACTATATTTTGGCGTGGATGCCCTTAAAAATTCGCTCGTGGAACTTGAAAAATACGGCCGCAACGTCGCTCTTGTTTACGGGGGCGGGTCTGTCAGGAAAAACAGAAGAACAGCTTGTAAAAGAAAGGTTAGCCGCTATGAAAGCATGGATGAAAGAGGTTGGGTTGGCAATGAACTTTTCGGAACTGGATGTGACGGAAGAAATGATCGGCAATATTGTAGACGGTACGCTGATTCTGAAAGGCGTCAATAAACTTCCTTCCGGGAATGATATACGGGAAGTGCTGCTTCAGGCGATGTAACGGAAAGGCCGTGCCCCCTGTCCTGTGAAAAACAACTTGGAAATTGGGAGAAAATGTCACAGCTCAGCCATAGCCTGCATTATGTGCTCATTTATGCAAGCATGATTCGCCCATAATATCGGCTATGGCTGAACTGTCAGGGAAAAATAAAATTTCGTAGACAATTGGCATCAGAACGTATAAAATAGGGGTAAGAGGTGATTTTTATGAAATTTGTAAAAGTAAATAAAGATACACTTAGGTGTTTAATCAGTGAAGAAGAAATGACAGGGTTTGGGATTGAAGTAGAAGAGTTGATCAGTAACCGTGACAAAGCGCAGGATTTTTTGCAGATGGTTCTCGCGGACGCAGAGGAAGAAACCGGGTTTCGGATAGACGAAACCTCAATATCGGTAGAGGCAACGCTTTTGCCGGGCAGGGGGATATCGCTGACGATATCGGCGAGTAATTATTCCAATGATATTAGTGATAAACTGCGTCGTTTTCATGAGGCGGTCAAAGATTATACAAAAATTCAGGAAGAAATACTGCACGGGCAGGAGCCGTCGGAACAAACCGTAAACAGTATGTTGATCTACACGGCCTCTTCCCTGGAAGAAATGGAAAAATTCTCGTGCCTGCTTCAGATTGAAGAGGTAAAGAGTTCTTTATACAAGGTTGAAAACCAGCATTGTTATTATCTGATTCTGGAAAAAGAATTTAACGGAGATGAAATGCGCCAATTAGGCGCGGTCGGTCTGGAATTTGCAAAAGAAATGATACTGGATAAAAATGTAAAAAATTATGTTCAGGAGCATGGCACCTGTATTGTCGGCAGCCAGGCCTTGGAATTGTTAAACTCCCTGTAAAGGTATATTGCAAAAACGGTTTTATAAAACGTATTTCAGTTGTTGCCGTATCTGTGATCGGAAAGTCACGGATACGGCAGCTTTTCTCTTTAAAAATTATATATTTCACATAGAAAACAACGATGGTTTGTAGTACAATGCAATCAGATGCGTTTCATATGTTTGGGAGGAATTATGTATGAATCCAATGATTAAATACAGAGGTGGGAAATCAAAAGAGATTGCACACTTCATAGATAATATGCCAAGGGATTATTCAAGATATGTGGAGCCTTTTTTGGGCGGCGGAGCTTTATATTTTTATCTTCAGCCGGAACAAGCCATTATAAATGACATTAACAGCAGGTTATATCGGTTCTATAAAGAAATGCAGGAAAAATATCCGATAGCAAGGAGGCAATTGGATAAACTCCAGAAAGAAAGAGAGTGGTATGCGAAGCTGAAAGATAAAGTATTAAACTGGTTATGAAGCCGCTTCCATGGTTTCTTAAACCCGTTTTTTTGCATACATGGCAAGAGTCAGTTTCAGGCGTTCTTCAAATTGATCCAGATGCAGATGATACTTTGTTTCCATTCTGCGGATATGGTAGAGGACATTATTCCGGTGCATGTGTAAAAGCCTTGCGGTTTCCGTAGCTTGGCAGCCTGTAGTTAAATATGTATACAATATTTGGGCATAGTTGGTCTGATTGGCGGTATCGTCGGCAAAAATCTGCTCTGCCTTTGTGTGTTTTGTAATTCGGTATCCGTCCGCGCTTTCATCCAGGTCACAAAGGATGTTTAAGGAAAGATCCTCAAAAAAGAAAAAAGAGGCCGGAGATTTCCCGTATTTTTTTGCGGAACAGATGGCAGCCTGTGCCTCACGGTAAGCGGATTTGATATCAACGATTTCAAAAAACGGGCGTCCGATCCCGCAGCAGATTTCATACTTGCGGATTTCGTGCAGCAGCCCGCGGTATAAATGTGGGAACTGCTCTGTATAATTCATTAGTTCCGGTTTCTTTTGATTAAAAATCAGGATGACGATCCGTTCCTGGTATTCGAAAATATGTGCTTCCGGAAGCAGCTGCTGAAAACTATGCAGCAAAAAAGGGATGGTGATAGATCCGGAAGCATGCAATTCTAAAAGGAACAGGTAAAAGACAGAAGTGTACGGCAGATTAATATATTTCAGCCGGTCTTTTACGACGAAAGGATCCGGAAGTTCATTTTCCAGTAAATCAATCAACAGATATTCATACATGAATCTTTCCGTTTTCATTCCGTGCATCATTTTTTCCAGGCTGATCTGGGCGCTTTCAAAAAAATTTTCAAAGATAGCGCGGGTATAAGAGAGTTCAAAAGCTTTGACTAAAACCAGTACGCAGTATCCGGCTGGTTTTCCGTCAATGTAAAAAAGTTTGATGATTTCCCTGTGCCGGTTGTCTTTTTCCGTTTCGGAAACATAAATCCCCTTTTCGTTTAAAATATCAAATATTTTTTCCTGTTGGAATATCGTTACCATTTCGGACGTTAAGGAACCCTGTTCCACGACGTTTGGAAAAATTTTATCTGCTGCCACATTGCTTTTGGAGTGAGCCAGGAGTTTCATGCTCAGGTCAAAAATAAGCAGTGGATTATTTAAAAAAGGTTCGCTGATCTGAATCAGATGGCTGAACCCGAGATTCTGGATCAGATTGTCATGCATACTGCGATCCCAGTTTTGGAACAGGATATATATTTCCTGAAGCGAATTAAAAATAACGGCCGGTTCCGTTTTTGTTTCTATCCATAAAATACGGGAACAGGAGTCCGGAATCTGTTCCGGTTGGCAGAGGCAGATGAGAAGCAATTGTTCCGGGCAGCGTTTTTGATGGATCGGATGGTTCGGTTCACACAGGTAAAGATAATCAGGGGATATTTCTTCCTGCTGATAAGGAAGCAGACGGATTCCGGCAATATGCGGGGAAGAAATATCCAGGTACTGTTTCAGGGAAAGTTCCGGGTATTGTTTTTGTAATTGCGTCAGCAGCATGTTTAAATTAATAATCATAATGTTTTCCTTGTAGTTTCGTGAATGATATATTCAATGTAAATGTAGATCTTGTTTAAGATAAATCTGTGGTTTGTATTATTTTACAATAATATCGAATGGAATGTCCATATAAATTTTCGTGTTAAATGCGTCTGTTTTAAATTAGGATGCTATTTTTTTGTTAAAATAAGAACGTATGTTTTTGTTATTTATACAAAAACAAAGAAGAGAAAGAGGAAAAAAATTAGAATTTCCGGAAATGAAACCAGGATTTATGGATGCTATACTGAATGCAGCAAAGGCAAGGGAAACAAAAGTAAGGGAAACAGAAGTTAAGGAGGTTATGATGAACAGAGTATGCAAAGTGCTGGGAATTGAAAAGCCGGTGATTCAGGGGCCAATGGCATGGATTTCTACGGCGCCGTTAGTAGCTGCCGTATCCAATGCAGGAGGTCTGGGGGTACTGGGAGTGGGATTTGCCCCGGAGGAATTTATCCGTGAACAGATAGAGGCGACGCGCAATATGACGGATCGGCCGTTTGCGATGAATGTCATTATGATTCCGGATAATCTGGAACATGTGACGAAAATTGTAAAGGAAATGCATCCGCCGGTTATGTACGCGGATACGATTGCCGGCCTGGATTTGGGATTGTGCAAAAAATATTTCGATATCTGGCATGAGGCGGGTTGTAAGATCGTAGTCAAAGCGTCGTTTATTGACGATGCGGTAATTGCGGAAAACGCAGGTGCGGACGTGATGATCGTGAAAGGCTGGGAAGGCGGCGGACATGTGACGTTTGAAGCGACAACCGTGCTTGTGCCGCAGGCAGTTGACAAAATGAGCGTTCCGGTCGTTGCTTCCGGAGGCCTAGCGGACGGACGCGGCATTGCGGCTGCGATCGCCATGGGTGCGGAAGGCTTTGAAATGGGGACCGCGTTTATGGCGGCGGAAGAAACAAAAGTACATCCGAATGTAAAGACGGCTGTCATCAAAGCCGGGGATATGGATACCGCTATTACCGGATATGCGACAGACGAACCGTGCCGCCAGATCAAAAATAAACTGGCCGGAGAATTGATCGCAATTGAAGCAGAACATACAAAAGCCGAGGCGGCCGAACTGCTGCGGCCGGTGGCGGAAAGTTCTTTGAAAAAAGCGATGATGGAGGGCGATATGGAAGACGGCGCCGTTATGGCAGGCCAGATCGTGCCGCTTGTGAAAGAGATACGTCCGGTTCGTGTTATTATTGATTCCGCCATTGCCCAGGCGAAAGAGATTTTGGCAAAAATGCCGTCATTTGAGTTTTAAGGAGGAGGTAGACTATGAATCGAATTATCGTAAACAAGGATCTTTGTATCGGATGCCAGATTTGTTTTAAAGCCTGTTTCATTGATATTTTGAAATGGGATAAAGAAAACAGGAAACCGATCGTAAAGTATCCGGAAGAATGTGTGCAGTGCGGGTTCTGTGAATTAAGCTGTCCGAAAGGGGCGATTAAAGTGGAACCGGATTATGATGCGTATGTATTTCCAAGAGAGCACATTTGTGATATGTAGGAGGGGAGCAAAATGGCAAATAGGATAAAAACAGATCTGTTGGTGGTCGGCGGGAGCCTTGCCGGTATGTGCGCCGCTATTACAGCAAAAGAAAATAATCCAGAACTGGATGTTCTGGTAGTGGAAAAATATACGGCGGGTTATGCCGGGAAAGCGAACCGCGGCGCAGGCATTATGGACGCTATGGCCGGCGTGGATCCTGAACGGTATGTGGAATATCATACCAAATATAACGGAGATTACTTAAATGACCAGGATTTTCTGCGCGACTATGCAAACGGACTGGATAAGAGCGTAGAGTTGCTGGAAAAATGGTCCGACGGAAAAATTTCCAAAACCCACGACGGGAAATTCCGCTATCTGAAATGGCGGGCGCAGATTACAGGAAAAGATGAATACGGGAAACTGACGTTTGACAACAAAGACGATTTCCCTTGGACGTTAGTGGCGGTAGATTTGGATTATATGACGAATATCAGAAAATATGCCGTTAAAGCCGGAGTAAAGTTTGTAGACCGTACCGGTATCGTGGACTTGCTAAAAGACGGAGAGCGCATCAGCGGCGCTGTCGGCTACAATATTGACGACGCCTCTCAGACCGTATTCCAGTGCAAAGCTGTCGTGATGGCAACCGGAGCGTGCAATTACCGGATTATGCCGATGTGGGCCGGCGGACGCGGAGAGGGAATCCGTGCCTGTTACCGTGCCGGCGCGCAGTTTAGGAATTGTGAAATGAGCTCTTTTTATAACTGGACGTCGCTGGAAAACTTTGAATCCAGCATGGGTGTGGAGTATGCACTTTACAATAACAAAGGGGAAAATGTCTGTAAAAAATTTGCGACGACGCATCATTCCGATGTCGACGCTTATTCGATCGCAGAGTATTATAAACAGACGAAAGCCGGAAACGGGCCTCTGACATACCGTCAGCCGGAAAATCCGCTGATGCCGTTTCTGATGCAGTGCTGCGGATCTTCCGCTTATTTCGACCGGCCTTTTGCAGACGATTTCTGGAACAACCTGTTTTTCAACGCCTTTTCTCAGGCAACGCATAATGAATGTGTGCCGGGGCTGGTCGCAGAATTTGGCGCCTGCAGGGTAGGGCGTGATTTTCAGACGACAGTACCGGGCCTGTTTGCGGCGGGCGACCTTTCCCATACTGGCGGAGCTTATCATGGCGCGACGACGTCACCGGTCATGGTACGTGGTTCCGGGCTGGCAAACGCACAGTATTCCGGCCGTCTGGCAGGGGAAAACGGCGCGGCCTATGCGTTAAACCATGATTTTGGAAAAATAGACGAAGCGGATATTATGGCAATTGACGAACATTTTACCGGATATGCAAAACAAAACGGCACGGTATCGGTGATGGAATTTCTGCCGGAACTCCAGAATGTGGTACAGCCGCTGGGCAACAGTCTGTTCAGGAGCGAGGAACGCCTGACAAAAGCGCTGGCAAGAGTAAAAGAACTGCAGGGAAAATTAGGTACATTGAAAGCGGACGATCCGCACAATATGTTCGGATGCCTGGAAATGGAATCCATGTTATTGTGTGCGGAGATGTTCTTTACTACGTCGCTGCAGAGAAAAGAATCCCGCGGCTGGTTTTTAAGGGAAGATTATCCGCAGCACGGAGAAGAACTTTACTGGGTAACTGCCCAGATGGGAACTGACGGCCAGGTGCAGACAGGAAAAGAGCGCGTGCCGATCGAAACATACAAATATCAGCCGGAAGCGTAAGGAGGAGAGAATATGAATCCAAAGGAAAGAAAAGCATATCCTCTGACCGAGGAAGAAAAGAAAAGCCCGATTGCCAAATACTACAGAGAAACTCTGGCGCAGCCAAATCCGAAATTAATGCAGATTTTATCCCAGGGGCCGATGGATCCGTCCAAAGCGCTGTTGCCGGAAGACATAGAAAAAATGTATGAGCCGGGTTACATGGACGTGGAAACAGGATACTGCATCCTGCCGAACGGCGCGGCGTATGTAGCGGTAAACAATGTATTTCCGGGCTGTACGATCGAAATGATGCAGTGGTGGTTTGCATGGCATCCGTTAGAGCAGATTCGCTATCGGATCTGGAACCCTCTGTGCCACCCGACGATTGCGGTAGCCGATGTGGACCGGGATTATATCAAAGACCCGAACGTGCCGCTGGCAAAAAAATCACAGGGAGTCGTTCATTTTGTAGTAGAAGATATCGGAGGCGGCGAACAGAATATTCTGATTCATTTCCTCGATCATGATAAAATGGACGGGATTGATGATGCCAGACTGGCGGCTTCCCACCAGACGGTATTCGGCGGCTATGGTATTGTATCCGGCCGCGAAAAAGGTGTGCCGTTAGATAAAGCGCCGGCGATTATGATGCATTTCTGCCGGGAAACCGAAGATGGCGTGGAGTTTCGGACACGTTTCTGGATGGGATACCGCTGGAATATAGGAAAACCGATGTGCGTGCTTCCGCCGCATATTAAAATTCCGGAATTTGTACCGATGGGACTGGCATATCATAATGTAGAAGAGTATTCACATCTGGCATCCATCCTGCCAGAAGTGTATGCGGAGTTTGGAAAAGAACCGCTATAAAATAAAAAATCCTGAGTTGCGGATTATTAAAAATCAGGAAGTATTTTGGCTGATGCCCTGCCGGTTCCGAGCAGGGCATTTGCCGTTTGCGGCAGTCGGTATTCAAAATCAAAAAGGAGAAAGGGATTATGACAGAGGACAAAAAAGATTTGACAACAGGCAATCTGTGGAAAAAATGCTTTTATTTTCCATGCCGCTTATTGTAACAAATCTGCTTCAGGCGCTTTATAATATTGCAGACATGATGATCGTCGGGAAATATGCCGGGGCGGCCGGTAAGCTGAGTTCCTTTGCGGTGCTGTCAGGTCAGGCCGTAATGGGAGCTATTATTACAATGAGCGCGCAAAATATTGCGGTGCAGAAATACAAAATGGCGCTGCAGGGAATGGGCATGGGAATTTTATATGTACTTCCGCTGTCTTTTCTCTTTTATATTCTTTCTTTAGTGCAGCCGGAAAAGATGCTGGGATTGTTTACACAGGATGTTCAGGTGCTTGCAGTGGGAGGGCCTTATTTACAAATTATAGCTGTCAGTTTTGTCATAGAGTCGGTTATGTTTTGCCTGATGGGAGTGCTGACGGGAGCAGGATATACCAATATTACGATGGTTTGTGCGATTATCAGCGCGTTTGGCGTCCGTTACGGCCTGGCATGGTTTTTGAGCGTCGGTGTTTCGATGGGATTTCCGGGAATTGCCTGGGCTTATCCGATGGCGCCGTTGTCGTCAACGGCTGTATGTATTATTTTCCTTTTGTCCGGCAGGTGGAAGAAAAATCGGGTGGAAATATGAAAGGCAGGGTTACCCGCCTTTGTGATTCATTATTCATGATCATAGAATTTTTGCTTGACGCGAATGTTATTATTTGCCGTCCGAAAAACTGGTAAAGGAATCTGTTTCTATATCCGGAAGACCATATTTTTCTTTTGCATCCGATAACGCCTTTATCATAAATGCCATATTCCGTGCAAGGTTCCGCATCGTCTGGAGGCCTTCCAGATCTTTTTGTACGTCTTCCGCCGTGAATCCGTGCACCTGGTTCCAGTAAGTGCTGGACGCTACCGGCATGCCGCTGATAGTAAAATATTTATTCAGCGCGTCAAAAGACGCCGTATTTCCACCCCGCCGGCAGCTTACAACTGCGGCTCCCACTTTCATATGTTTGGAAAAATTTGTACTGTAAAAAAGACGGTCCATAAAAGAAAGGATGGTTCCGTTTGGAGAAGCATAATATACAGGGCTGCCTACAACCAATCCGTCTGCAGTTTCAAATTCAGGGGCAATTTCATTTACCAGATCATCCTGAAATGCACATTTTCCGTTTTTGGCACAGTAACCGCAGGAAATACAGCCTCTGATATTCTTATTTCCTACATGGATCAGTTTTGTTTCCAGGCCTTCTTTTTCAAACACCGGAATCATTTCGTTCAGAGCCGCCCATGTACAGCCTTTTTCCTGTGGGCTTCCGTTCAGTAGAATCACTTTTGACATAATCTCTGCCTCCTTTTGGATAATAACTTCTGAATTATAGTATATAAGAATATCGTTCTGTCATCAAAACAGGTGGCAGGACGGTATTTTCTTTGCTTTTTCTATGTTTTGCCAGTTTCTGTAGATGTAAAGATAGTTAATATTATATACATCAATTTTAAAAAGACAAGGCTGAATTAATTTGAGTTTCCTCATTTTTTAGGCCCTCATGTCGCGCAATCAGCTGTTTTAAAGTACTCAAACAGGGTTATCTGCTGTGATCGTAGCCGCGGGATCGGCTCCTGCCTGTTTTTAGCAGTTCTTTTTTTCATTTGTGGCGTAGATCTGAAAACGGTATTTTTGTAACAGGACATGCGCCGCTGTTTGCCCCGGATAAAAAGCGGAAATTATAAATACAGAATCCGCATCAAAAAAGGAGGATCCGATTATCCGGCCGGCCTGTAAAAAGTTACGCCGTCTTTTGCAAAGGTTTCCAGTTTCCCGCAATCCGTAAGATAATCAATGTATGGCCGGATGTTTCGTTCATAGAGGGTCGATTTGAACACTCTTGAAGAGAGAAGGCACGTTTCTTTACAGACTGCGGCGATAGAATCGCCGACGGATAACGGGGTATCTAAAACGGCTTTGACCCGGTCGGCCCAGATATTTATTTCCTTTATGTTTTCATCCGCCAGTGTTTGGATGGAAGAACACACGCCCCGGTGCGCAAGCAGATAGCAGGGGTAATCCGCTGTTTTCAAATGATTCATGGTTTCTATTGCCGTTTTCAATGAGAAAAAATAGGGCAGTTTGGAATCTGCGAGGTAATCGCTTGAAAATAAAGCGTCCCCGATGCACAAAACGCCGTCCGGAGTGACGATGGAAATGTGGCCCGGAGAATGTCCGGGCGTTTTTATTATTTTAAATTCGGCGCCGCAGAATGAAATCGAATCTTCCTCCGGTAAGATGATGCGGTCTGTTTTTACTAACATATTGGAATAATCGTCAAATTCCAGAATCTGTCCTTCCGTCAGCATAAAGTAATAAGCTTTCAGCATGGTCTTGCCGGAGCAGATCGCTGCCTCATTAAGGGAAAGCGCCAGGGGAATATGGTACAGTTCTTTGAAAAAAGCATGGTTCGGAGAGTGGTCCGTATGTACATGCGTTCCTAAAATCCCGACAGGGGTGATATTTTTTGATTTTAAAAGTTCAATGATTTCTTCGCGTTGGGTCAGATCCCCTGTGTCGATTAAAATGCAATGTGTGCGGTCCGTCATATAAAGCGGGGTCAGTTGCCAGTCGGCCAGATACCAGGTGTTTCCTTTTGCCTGTTTTAATTCCATGGTTATATTCCTCTCTGAATTTTTTGGTGTGCAATGCCAATCAGGCGTTTGGCACTGACAGGAACGCCGTAGTACCTTATTTTACACAGCCGTATTCTGTTACCATATATTGTACCTCAGCAATCAGAGACGTTACAATACTTTCCGGCATTAAATTTAATTCTTTTTATCTATACAGAGAATATCTTCCACGCCGCAGTCCAGATAGTTACATATCTTTTCCAGTATATCAAAACTGATTCTGGTAGTCCGGTTATGGTTCAGATTTCTGAGAGTGGTGGTAGAAATTCCAGTATCTTTTGACATCTGGTTCTGTGAAATTCCTTTTTGATCTAATATTTCATTAAGCATAATTTTCATAGCGGTCACTCCATGTTTTATATAATTATAAGATAAAGTCTGTCTGTTTCCGGCAGAAATATACGTATCTGGTATATGGAATGTGATGGATGCTGAAATAAAGTTTACCCGGCATTGTTTATGGGAAATCTAATAAAGTGTATGGAATATACTGCCGATGTGCAGATGACTTGCAAATAAAAATGTAATTTTGATTGTGAAACAGGTGATTTTGCGATACAATAAACACAGTTTAATAAGCGGTTCAGGCCGTAATGGGCGAAAGCGGGTTTGTCGGGAAAACTGAAATAAAAAGAACGAGGTAACGAACGGAATATGAAAATAAGAAATTAATGTTGAATAATTTTATGGCTTTTGAAAATTCGGAAATGGACTGATCAGAGAATATTAATATTATTTGCGGAGAAAACAGTACGGGAAAAACGACATTGCTAAAGGTAATGTATTCGCTGATTAAGCCGCTTAGCAATGGAAATAAAGAAACCTTGACAAAAGAGATGGAAGAACAGCTCTTTGTAAAAAAATGCAGGGGGTATTCAGGCCGGATGAAATGAAAATTGATTTATTCAGTTTTTATCTAAAGAATCACTGTTTACAGTATAATGAACTAAATCAGCGTATACAAAAAGGAGGAGAAATTGCTATGGAAGATGATTATTAGGATTATGAGGAACAATGTAAAAAAATCCGTGAAGAGAACGGCAGGTTATTGGAGCTTTTTGAGGAATCAATGAAAAATCTGAGTGATACCACAGTCGGAAGACATTTATCAAATGCAGATTTTTATATCAATGGTTATCTGTTTTATGCGAACAGTATAACGATCCTGAAGCGATCAATCCGTTTTATATTCTTTAGATATGGTGTTTTAGATTACAGGCAGGAGGGAGCATGAGTTATTTATGGATCGGGCAAAAGTGGTGGCAGAAGCCGTTTTTTCTGTTGATAAAGAAGAAATAGAGAAAAGAGAAAAGTATTCGTATCCTGTCCGTCTTAAAGAGGCGAAAGATTGCAAACCGAAGCAGTTGGAAAATGCAGCGGCAGGGTTTGCGGCAGGGTGCGCCATAGAGGATATTGTAGTATTGGCGGATACTACGTTCTTTGGGAAAGGGACGAAAGGGTATCTATTTGCAAAAGATGCTTTTTACGGGGACAATAGCACGTTTACGACAAGCGGGTTTGGAAAATCCTGCGTGCCATATCCGCTTTTGTATGAGGAACTGGAAGACGTTTATCTGGACGAGGAGGATTCAACGTATCTGGTTTTATGTTATAAAAACGGAGAAAAGAAGCGGGTATTTGGCAATATATCCTCTATATTTCTGGTAGCTTCTTTAAGAGCAGTCTTGAAAGCGCTTGAACATGAGCAGGCGATGGAGGAAAAGAAAACAAAAGAACTTCAAACGCTGGAAGAACAGATGGAGGCACAGAATATGAGCCAGACCGTAAAAGAAAGGGTACTTCTTCTTTATCCGGAACTCAAGCAATACCAGTATTTTTCCAGGTCAGATATTGTGGAAACAATTGATGTATCAGCTTCTACGGCAGGCGATTTAATAAAGAAAATGAAAGAAGCCGAAATAATAGAAGCTGTTATCGGTTATGGAAAAGGCAAGTACAAATTTAACAAATTTTAAAACAGGAATGGGATGTGTGTATCAATGGAGAAAATATCAAATCTTATTTGTAAAGAAACAGAAGAGGCGTTTGCCGCATGCGGCTATGATACGGCACTGGCAAAAGTAACGGTTTCCAACCGGCCGGATTTGTGCGAGTATCAGTGTA
Source organism: Eubacterium sp. (assembly GCA_022796875.1). Taxonomy (GTDB): domain Bacteria; phylum Bacillota; class Clostridia; order Lachnospirales; family Lachnospiraceae; genus JAAWJJ01. The sequence continues at coordinate 44,718 of JAAWJJ010000016.1, forward strand.
ACGGCGCTATGCCGTTGGCAAAAAAAGAAAAAAAGGCTCCGATTATAATTGCGGAATCTATAAAAGAGAAGCTGTCGGGAAATCCGGTTTTTTCCGAGGTAGACGCGGTAAAGCCAGGATTTTTGAATTTGAAGCTGAATCCTGAATTTTTGGCGGATTACCTTACAAAAATGTCGGCGGATGACCGTTTGGGCTGTGACCCGGTAGAAAATCCGAAGACAGTGATTATCGACTACGGCGGGCCGAATGTAGCGAAACCGCTGCATGTCGGGCATCTGCGTTCCGCTATTATCGGAGAGAGCGTCAAGCGGATCGGCAGGTTTATGGGGAATCATATGATCGGCGATGTGCATCTCGGCGACTGGGGGCTGCAGATGGGGCTGATTATTACCGAATTGCAGAAACGCCAGCCGGAACTTGTGTATTTTAAAGAAGATTATACCGGAAAATATCCGGAAACGGCGCCGTTTACGATTTCGGAACTGGAAGAAATCTATCCGACCGCATCAAAGAAATCAAAAGAGGATGAAGCTTACAAAAACGAGGCGATGCAGGCGACCTATGAGCTGCAGCACGGCAGACGCGGCTATCAGGCGTTGCTGTCGCATATTTTGAACGTATCAGTAAGCGACCTGAAGAAAAATTATGAACGCCTGGAAGTGTCTTTTGACCTGTGGAAAGGCGAATCCGACGCGCAGCCGTATATTCCGGACATGGTAGAGAAAATGAAAGCGGACGGGTATGCGTATGTCAGCGACGGCGCGCTGGTCGTAGACGTGAAAGAGGAGAGCGATACAAAGGAAATCCCTCCATGCATGATTTTAAAATCAGACGGAGCCTCCCTGTATAATACGACAGATCTGGCGACAATTGTGTTCCGGATGCAGGATTATGCGCCGGATGAAATTATATATGTGGTGGACAAAAGGCAGGAATTGTATTTTACGCAGGTATTCCGCTGCGCAAAGAAAACCGGTATCGTAAAGGAAGATACAAAACTGCAGTTTCTGGGATTTGGCACTATGAACGGGAAAGACGGAAAGCCGTTTAAAACCAGGGAAGGAGGCATTATGCGCCTGGAAAGCCTGGTGGAGAATACCAATGAGGAGATGCGCCGGAAAATCATAGAAGGAGGAAAAGTTGCGCCGGAACTTGTGGAGGAAACGTCAAAAATCATTTCGCTGGCGGCGATCAAATACGGGGATTTGTCGAATCAGGCGTCAAAAGATTACATTTTTGATATCGACCGGTTTACTTCTTTTGAAGGAAATACCGGGCCGTATATTCTGTATACGGTCGTACGTATCAAATCGATTTTGAAAAAATACGAAGAGAGCGAAGAGGACGGGAAAGACGCCCGGATGGCCGGTATAGAGGCGGCAAATTCAGACAGTGAAAAAGCGTTAATGCTGGAACTTGCGAAATTTAATGAAACGGTGGAAAATGCATATTATGAACTTGCGCCTCATAAAATCTGTTCCTATATTTATGATTTGTCAAATGCGTTTAACCGTTTTTACCACGATACGCCGATTCTTGGAGAACAGGATGAGAAACGCCGGGCTTCTTATATACGGGAGCTGAACCTGACGAAACGCGTACTGGAAACCTGTATCGGTTTATTGGGATTTTATGCGCCGGAACGAATGTAAAGAGAATAACGGGAGAGTAACGGGAGAAGTTTTATACGCCGGAACGAATGCAGCGTTCCGGCGTTATTTTAAAATAATCCGGTTTAGAACAATCCGTTGCCGTGCACCGGTTTTACATCGTTGACATTATGTTCGATAACGTCCCAGTGTTCTGCCAGCATTCCGTCTTCCATCCGGTAAATATCGCAGACTTTATTTATCATTCCGTTTTCCAGTGTGCATTTGAAAAAGACAAATACGATATCGCCGTCTTCTGCGATATGAACAATATCCATATGCGGTTTCATGGCGAGAAATTTTTCCGCAAACCCGAGAAATCCGGCTCTTCCGCTTTCCGCAGTGGGATTGTGCTGGATATAATTCTCTTTCATAAAGCGGTCGATGTTGGTAAGATCCCGGTTGTTAAATACTTCCTCATAAAATTTCAGTACAATTTCTTTATTTGTCATAATCTTCCCTCCAATTTGTGAATTACTTTTTGACTGAGTTTCCGTAAATTTTTTTCAGAGTATCCATCCGTGCGCTGGCGTTTAAAAACAGTGCGTCGGTCAGTGCAAGGGCGGCCATGGTTTCTACTACGACGACGGCGCGAGGCATAATGACCGGATCGTGCCGTCCTTTGATCCCGATTTCAATACTTTCCCGGTCTTTATTAATGGTTTTCTGTGCTGCTCCAATGGACGGCGTAGGTTTGACGGCGGCGCGCAGCAGTATCGGATCCCCGTCGCTCATTCCTCCAAGGATGCCGCCGGCATGGTTGCTGGCTTTGGTGATCCGCCCGTTTTCATCGGTAAAAAAACTGTCGTTATTGGTTTGCCCGGTTGCCCGTGAAACGGCGAAACCGTCCCCGATCTCAAACGATTTGACGGCTCCGATGGAAAAAACGGCTTTGGAAAGATTGGCATCCAGTTTTTCAAATACCGTATCCCCAATTCCGGCGGGCATGCCTTTTATGATACATTCTATTACGCCGCCGGAGGAATTTTTTTCTTTCATCAGCGTATTTAAATATTCCGTCGCTTCCGCGGCGGTTTGGTTGTCAGGCATAAAAAGAGCGTTTTCCGTAACCGCAGATAAATCGAGCCGGGAGTCCGGTACCGTGTAAGGGCCGACGCTCCTCGTATAGGCGGTCAGGGTGATGCCAAATTCCATTAATATTTTAGCGGCAACCGCTCCGGCGGCAACCCGTCCGATTGTTTCCCGGCCGGAAGAACGTCCGCCGCCGCGGTAATCGCGAAATCCGTATTTGGCGTCAAAAGTATAATCCGCATGTCCCGGGCGGTAGCAGGAAGCGATGTCGGAATAGTCTTTGGAATGTTGGTCTTTGTTGTAAACGGTCAGGGAGATCGGCGTGCCGGTTGTCTTTCCGTCAAAAACGCCGGAAAGGATTTCCACAGCGTCCGATTCCTGTCGGGAAGTCGTGTATTTGGATTGTCCCGGTCTGCGGCGGTCCAGATATTTCTGAATATCCGCCTCGGCTAAAGGCAGACCTGCCGGGCATCCGTCTATGACGGCGCCAACGGCTTTGCCGTGTGATTCGCCCCATGTGGTTACTTTGAAAATTGTGCCGAATGAAGAGCCAGCCATAAATTGCCTCCTGATATCATCCATATATTTTTTCGCGCGGGCCGCCCGCAAAAATACTGCGGGTTTTGCGGCACTGCTATAACGATTATACTGTAATCGCCTTGTTTGGGCAATAACAGAAAAATAAATTTTTGACATCTGTTTGTGCGCATGTTATCATTTTTTCAATGTCGGTGAAGAGTAAGGAGAGCGAAAAGATGTATGAATTGTTAAAACAGGAAGGCAGAGCAAAACGCGGTGTTTTCCATACGGTACACGGGACGATACAGACGCCGGTATTCATGAATGTGGGGACGGCGGCGGCAATCAAAGGCGCAGTATCTACGGAGGATCTGGAGCGGATCGGCACACAGGTGGAATTGTGTAATACGTACCATCTGCATGTCCGTCCGGGGGACGAGATCGTAAAAAAAATGGGCGGGCTTCATAAGTTTATGTCCTGGGATAAGCCTGTTTTGACGGATTCCGGAGGATTCCAGGTGTTTTCCCTGGCCGGACTGCGAAAAATAAAAGAAGAAGGGGTAACGTTTCATTCCCATGTGGATGGCCGTATTATTTTTATGGGTCCGGAAGAAAGCATGCAGATCCAGTCAAATCTGGCGTCTACGATTGCGATGGCGTTTGACGAATGTCCGCCGGCTCTGGCAGACAGAAGTTATATTACCAAATCGGTGGAACGCACCACGCGCTGGCTGGCGCGGTGCAGGAAAGAGATGAACCGGCTGAATACGCTGGAAGATACCATCAATAAAAAACAAATGCTGTTCGGCATTAACCAGGGCGGCATATTGACAGATATCCGGGCAGAGCATGCAAAACAGATCTGTGAAATGGATCTGGACGGATATGCGGTTGGCGGGCTTGCTGTCGGAGAGAGCCATGAGCAGATGTACCATGTGTTAGAGGAAACCGTTCCTTATTTTCCGGTCGATAAACCTACGTACCTTATGGGGGTAGGGACTCCGGCCAATATTCTGGAAAGCGTGGAACGGGGCATAGACTTTTTTGACTGCGTCTATCCGACCAGAAACGGACGGCACGGGCACCTGTATACCAATTACGGAAAAATCAACCTGTTTAATCAAAAGTATGAAACGGACGGCAGGCCGATTGAAGAAGGATGCGGCTGTCCGACGTGCAGGCGATATTCCAGGGCTTACATCCGCCATCTGTTAAAAGCAAAGGAAATGCTTGGCATGCGTTTGTGCGTGCTGCACAATCTGTATTTTTACAATAAGATGATGGAAGAAATCCGGGACGCTTTGGATGCCGGCCGTTTTAAAAGTTATAAAGAAGAGAAATTATACCGTATGAACCAGGGAAATGAGTAAAAAATGCAAAATTCTCTTGCTGAAATGCCGTCGGTTGTGTATTATAGAAAGTAGCTTATAAAAAAGTTATCTATGAAGTTGATTTAGGAGGAGAAAGAGATGTCGATATCTTTATTAACAGCAGGCGCCGGCGGCGGTTCCGGAATGATGATTATCTGGATCGTAATTTTGTTTGTATTTATCTGGTTATTCATGTTCCGCCCGCAGAGCAAGGCACAGAAACAGAAAAATGCAATGCTTGCCAATATGGAGGCCGGTGATACCGTATTAACAACAAGCGGTTTCTATGGAACAGTCATTGATATTGCAGACGATACTGTAATTGTGGAATTTGGCAATAATAAAAACTGCCGTATTCCGATGCAGAAAGCAGCGATTCAGGAAGTGGAAAAACCGGAAAGCGCAGTGGCGGTAGATCTGGATAAGAAAGATAAGAAATAAAAAGGTAAGTGATAACAAAAAGGATGTTGCCTGATTTTGGGACAACATTCTTTTTTTTGAAAAAACACGGTTACGGATAAAAAAGACCGAAAGACTGCCGCATGGACTTATTTCACAGTTAAAATCTTCCGATATAAATATCAGCAACATAAACAGGCTGCGGCAAAACGGACTTTGCCGCAGGTATCAATCAGGATAAGGTCAGGGAGGAAAAAAATGAGTGCAATTTCTGATGTAGTAACAAGCAATATAGCCAGCCAGAAACCGGTATCGGAAACGAACAAAGAGCCAGGAAAAACAAAGGTAAGCGGCAAAACGATCGGGAATCCCCAATTAAGTGAAAAAGCGTCAAAATATTATGAGGAACTGAAGAAAAAATATTCCAACATGGATTTTATTCTTGTCAGCGAAGACCAGAAAGCGGCGGCGCAGGCGCAGGCAGGCAAGTATGCGAATCCTGCGAAAATGGTGGTTTTGATTGATGAAGCCAAGATCGAAAAGATGGCGGAGGATGAAAATTACCGCAAGCAGTATGAAAGTGTGATTGCCAATGCGAAAAACGGCATGTCTCAGATGAAGAGCAAACTGGAAGCTACTGGTGCAAAAATCAAGGGTTATGGCATGCAGGTGAAAGATAACGGCGCTTCTTCGTTCTTTGCAGTCATGGATAAGTCGTTTACCGCACAGCGGAAGCGGATGGCGCAGAAAGCGGAAAAGAAAGCGGCGGAGAAAAAAGCGGCCGAGAAGAAAGCAAATAAGGAAGAGCAGCAGGAAAGGCTGGAGAAGAGCCGGGAACAACGAGCGGAAAGTACGGATGTTACGCGTACAGGAAAGCCGGGCCGTCCGTTCGGCGAGGAAGAGGAAGTTGTCATTACGGCTTCTTCCATAGACGAATTGATCCGCAAGGTTAACGATTATATGTACGGCGGGATGAGCGATTGGGTAGAAACGGAAAGCGAGCGGAATGTCGGGCATAATTTTGATTTTTCCATTTAGCCGGCGGCCGATCAGGGTAAAAAATATTCTTAAAAAAGCATTTCACAAAAAAACAGCAAAAAGGGAAACACTTCGTCAGGGAAGCGTTTTCCTTTTTGCTGTTTCTTGACAGAAACGACAGTAAATGGTATAACAAAAACTGGATTGTACAAAAATAAGAACAAAAATATTTTTAAAGTCATGAAAGAGGAGGCAGATATGTTAAAAGGAAAAGTAGCGGTTATTACAGGGGGAACCAGAGGAATCGGATATGCAACCGTAAAAAAATATCTGGAAAACGGAGCGAAAGTCGTCCTGTTCGGTTCCCGCGAGGAAACGGTAGCAAAAGCTTTAAAATCACTGAAAGAAGAAAACGCACGATGGGAAGTGGAGGGCGACTGGCCGATTCTTGCCAGTGAAACTGATGTGGATGCTGCGATTCAAAGAGTAAAAGAAAAGTTTGGCCGGATTGATATTCTGGTAAATAATGCGGGAATGTCCGACAGTACAAAGATCGAGAACTATACAGACGGACAGTTTGCGAAAGTGATGAGCCTGAATGTTAACGCGATTTTTAATACGATACGTCCTGTGGTGGCCATTATGAGGGAACAGGGCGGCGGCTGTATTTTAAATACGAGTTCTATGGTAAGCATATCCGGACAGCCGGGCGGCGTTGCTTATCCGACCAGCAAATTTGCGGTCAACGGACTGACGCTTTCGCTTGCAAGAGAACTTGGGCCGAGCAATATACGCGTGAACGCCGTAGCGCCGGGCATTACAAAAACGGATATGGTTGCCGCGCTTCCGGATCAGATGATTCAGCCGATGATCCAGGCGATTCCGCTGCGCAGAATCGGTAATCCGGAAGATATTGCTAATGCATTTTTGTTTTTGGCAAGTGATATGGCAAGCTATGTCACAGGAGAAATTTTGTCGGTGGACGGAGCGATGAGAGCGTAGTCAGAAATGAAAACGTAGCCAGAAATGAAAGCGTAGCCAGAAATGAAAGCGTAGCTGAAATGTTTTTGTCCGTTTTTTCATATTTTAGCATGTTGCAGAATAATAATTACAAAAACCAAATACAGGACGGGAGCGTTTAGGAATTGTAAAAAATACGAAACCTGCCTGTCCGGAAAGAATTTTATATGGAAAAAACGGAGAGAAAAGAACCGGCATTGACCAGCAACTGCAGTTTTACCGGTATCAGGCCTGCAATGGCGGATTTGCCGTATCCGCCGTTACAGGTGAAAGAGAAAAACCAACGGTATGCGGAATTGCTGAGTATGGACTATTGCGGTCCGGTTTCGGAATTATCGGCGATTACTCAGTACATTAATAATGAAAACCGTCTGTTCTGTGAGGCGTGCCCCGTAGCAAGAATGTTGTTGGGAATTGCGGTTGCGGAGATGATGCATTTACAAAAACTCGGCGAGATGATCCATCTGCTTGGCGGAAGCGTGGATTTTATAGCAAAACAGCCGGGCGGAAGACAGAAAATGTGGACGCCTGCATATCTGACGATACCGAAACAGAGTATTGAGATGATACGTGCGGATATAGAAAGCGAAAGAGGAGCAATCCATCAATATGCCATGCACATAAAAGAAATAAACGACGAATATGTTAACGCCGTACTGGCCAGAATTATAAAGGATGAAGAGTACCATATCATGCTGCTTCAAGCCATGGCAGAGTCCCTGTAAAAAGTTCCTGTTAATGCTGCGTTAGGCAGCCAGGCGCAGTATTGAAAGGAAACAGGAAACTGGGATAGGGAAAATAAAGCGTGCGTTCCGGTTTGGCGGCAGAGAGGAAGTATAGATCGAATTTGCAGATAAGACAGAGGAATTACTTTGTTTTATCTGCTTTTTTTATTTTTTTAGATTTTTTTGTACGTATTTCTGTAATTCTGACCTGTTTTGTGTTACAATAATAAAACAAAAGTTTTTTCGGTTGTATTTACCTGTTTGTAAAGGGAGTTTATTACGGAAGAGGAGAGAATGTTAATGCAGAAAAATAACGGAAAAATAGCAGATAATTTGATAGGAATATATCCGGTGTCAAAAACGTTGCGTTTTGAATTGAAGCCGGTTGGAAAAACACAGTATTATATAGAAAAGCATGGAATATTAGAGGATGATTTTAAACGGGCAGAGAATTATAAAAGGGTAAAAAAAGTAATTGACAGATATCATAAGTATTTTATTGATGATGCATTAAAAGGAATTCAAATGGAAGGATTGGAAACGTATTATAAATTGTACAAAAAACCCAGCCGTAGCGATCATGATGAAAAAGATTTTCGGAAAATACAGGCATCGTTGCGCAAACAGATTGTGAAATGTTTTTCAGGTCATCCGCATTATAAATATCTCTTTAAAAAGGAGCTGATACAAAATGTCCTGGTTGAATTTACAGAAGATAACTCGGAGGAACAGGAACTGATAAAGTCTTTTCATGATTTTACAACATACTTTGACGGATTTCACCAAAACAGAAAAAATATGTATTCTGACGAGGAGAAAACAACGGCAATTGCGTATCGTGTCATACATCAAAATCTGCCAAAGTATATTGATAATATGAATATATTTTATGAAATACAAAATATGGCTCTATGGGACGATATTAAAGATTTGTTACATGATTTACAAACAAGGATTGATATCACTGCAATAGAAGACTATTTTGTGATCAATGGGTTCCATAAAGTAGTTACTCAAAAAGGGATAGATATTTATAATGCAATTTTAGGCGCTTTCAGTCCTGATGATAAGACGAAAATAAAAGGTTTGAATGAATATATAAATTTGTACAACCAGAAGTACAAAACAAAAATTCCGAAGTTAAAACCGCTATTTAAGCAGATTTTAAGCGATAGAGATAAAATATCTTTTATTCCGGAACAGTTTGAGTCGGATGCGGAAGTGTTGGAAGCAGTGGATTCTTTTTATCATAGCTTGAAGCAGTCTGTAATAGAAAATGAAGATTTGTTAAATATAAGAGGACTGTTATGGAATCTGCCAGCGTATGACCTGACAAAAATATTTTTAAAAAACGATACTTCCATATCGGCAATATCAAATCACTTATTTGGGGATTGGTCATATATTTCCAGAGCGCTTCAGGAAAGATATGATTCTGAAAATGCGGGAAAAAGTAAACAGAAAGCAAGCTATGAAGAAAAGAAAGAGAAAATGCTTGCAAAAGTGAAAGCGTATTCTATTGGGGAGTTAAATACTGTTGCTGAAAAGTTTTTGAGGCATGCAGGCCATATAGAGGAGTATTTTGAAGACAGGGTTACGGAAATACTTGAAAAACTGCATTGTGCATATGAATCATGTGTAATCCTGCATAACAGGGAACTGTTAAAAAGAAAGTCTTTGAATCAAAACAGACAGGCAGTTACAGAATTGAAATATCTGTTAGATGCTGTGAAAGAACTGCAGCGGCTGTTAAAACCGCTTATGGTGGGACAGGAAGAAGCGGTTAAAGACGAGGTTTTTTATGCAGAACTTTTACGTATATGGGAAGATCTTGATCCTGTTACCCCATTGTATAATAAGGTGCGTAATTATGTGACTAAAAAACCGTATTCTCTGGAAAAGATAAAATTGAATTTTTATAAATCAACGTTACTGGACGGTTGGGATAAAAATAAAGAAAAAGACAATCTCGGCATTATTCTGTTAAAAGACGGACAGTATTTTCTGGGAATTATGAACAGAAATAGTAATAAAATAATAGATGATGCACCCGATGCCGGAACGGATAGCGTATACAAAAAGATGGAGTATAAATTATTGCCGGGGCCGAATAAAATGCTGCCAAAAGTTTTTTTCTCAAAGTCACGGATAGACGAATTTGCGCCAGACAGCCGTTTAAAAGAAAATTATGATAAAGGAACGCACAAAAAAGGCGATAATTTTAATTTGACAGACTGCCATGAATTAATTGATTTTTTTAAAAAATCATTGAAAAAGCATGAGGATTGGTCGCGGTTTGATTTTGAATTTTCTGATACCGAAACATACAAAGACATAAGCGGATTTTATAGGGAGGTCGAAGACCAGGGATACAAAATGACGTTTAAAAATATTGACGAATCATATATTGACAGCCTGGTGAGCGAGGGAAAACTGTATCTATTCCAGATATATAATAAAGATTTTTCGCCATACAGTAAAGGTACAAAAAACCTGCACACATTATATTGGGAAATGTTGTTTTCGCCGCAGAATCTGCGGGATGTCGTATATAAGTTAAACGGACAGGCCGAAGTGTTTTACAGAAAGGCAAGTATTAAAGAAGAAGATATGATCATACATAAGGCGGATTTGCCAATAAAAAATAAAGACCCGCTAAACGATAAGAGAGAAAGTGTATTTGAATACGACATTGTGAAAGACAGGCGTTTTACCTGTGATAAATACCAGTTCCATGTACCGGTTACTATGAACTTTCAGGCGAGGGGAGAATATTACTTTAACCGCAAAGTAAACCGCCTGATTCATGACGCGGACGATTTGCATATTATTGGAATTGACAGAGGCGAACGAAACCTTTTATATTTGTGCATGATAGATTTACAGGGAAGTATCGTAAAGCAAATGTCGTTAAATGAAATTCTTTCATATGACCAAAATAAGCAGGAGCATAAAAGAGATTACCATCAGATGCTTAAATCAAGAGAAGATGAGAATAAAAGCGCGCGCCAGAACTGGCAAACCGTTAATACGATCAAAGAACTAAAAGAAGGGTATCTGAGCCAGGTAATTCACGTAATAGCAAAATTAATGATAGAATATAATGCAATTGTCGTTTTAGAGGATTTAAACTTTGGTTTTAAACGGGGACGGCAAAAATTTGAAAGGCAGGTATATCAGAAATTTGAAAAAATGCTCATTGATAAGTTAAATTATCTTGTAGATAAAACAAAAGATGCAGATGAAAATGGAGGGTTGCTTCGTGCATATCAGCTTACCGACCAGTTTAAAAGTTTTCAGCAGTTGGGCAAACAATCAGGTTTCCTTTATTATATTCCTGCATGGAATACAAGCAGAATAGATCCAACCACAGGTTTTGTCAATTTGTTTTATACGAAATATGAGTCTGTTGAAAAATCGAGAGATTTTATAAAAAAATTTGAGTTAATTACATATAATGAGAACAGGGATTATTTTGAATTTGCGTTTGATTATTCCGTATTTACATCAAAAGCGGAAGGAAGCAGATTGAAATGGATGGTATGCTCTGCGGGAGAACGCATAGAAGCATGTAGAAACCCGGAAAAAAATAACGAATGGGATACGCGGACGGTTGATCTGACAGACAGTTTGAAAAAGCTGTTCCATGATTATGAAATATCCATTTCTGACGGTGATTTGCGTCATAAAATGTTGGGTATTGAAAAGGCGGATTTTTATAAAAAGTTTATGAAATTATATTCCCTGATCGTTCAGATGCGAAATAGCGATGCCAAAGAGGATAAGCTTGTTTCGCCTGTATTAAATGAATATGGAGAATTTTTTGAAACAGGAAAAGATGCGGACAAGCCGTTGGATGCAGATGCTAACGGAGCATATAATATTGCCCGGAAAGGACTTTGGATGATTGAAAAAATTAAAAATACAGATATCGGACAGTTGGATAAAATAAAACTTGCCGTATCAAATAAAGAATGGTTAAAATATGCTCAGGAGCACACGTTATGATGGATGATGCAATTATCATATCAAATTTAAATGATTTTATATTTTGCCCTGTTTCCATATATTTCCATAATTTATATGGAAACAGGAATACTATTTCCTACCAGACTGCGGCGCAGATAAATGGTTCCAGTGCACATGAGGCTATTGATAACGGGACTTACTCCACAAGAAAAAATATAATTACATCAATTGACGTATATTGTGAAACATACAATCTGGTAGGAAAAATTGATATTTATGATAGTAATCGAAAAATGTTAATAGAACGTAAACGGCAGATCAGGAAAATATATGACGGATACATATTTCAATTATTTGCGCAGTATTTTGCAATGAAAGAAATGGGCTATGAGGTAAAACGATTACAGTTTTATAGTATGACTGATAATAAAACTTATCCGGTTAAGCTTCCACAGGAAGATTTGGATATGTTTGAGAAATTTGAAGATGTGATACAAAGAATAAAGACTTTTAAAATGGAAGACTTTCAACAGCAAAATATTGAAAAATGCAAAAACTGTATTTATGAGTCGGCATGCGACAGAGGATTAAAATGATAGATCAGACAGATTTTTCTAAAAAACAATTTGTATTTTATTTTCCATGTAAGGGAGATAAAATGTCGTTTCAAAATGATAATCTTGTAATTAAGGATAAAGACAGGAAAATTAAATTTCAGGTTACCTGTTACCGTATTTTTATTGTATTTGTGGTTGGTGATACAACGATCACAACCGGATTATTAAACAGGGCCGATAAATTTGGTTTTTCTTTGTGCCTGATGAATCGAAATATGAAAGTTTATAAGTTTATATCAGCAAGAATGGAAGGAAATACATTGCTTCGTAAACGTCAATATACTTATGAAAGCATGGAATTAGGACAGTATATTATTTTGAATAAACTACTAAATCAAAGAAAGGCGCTTATGGGATTTCGGAAAAAGACCGGTCTGACAGTAGATGCGATCCGGTTTCTGGATGAACATATAAAAAAGCTGCAGTCAGAATCTTTGGATATGAATACGATATTGGGAATAGAAGGTTCTGCAGCCAGAGTATATTTCCCTCAAATGTTTGATAACGTAAAGTGGGCAGGACGAAAACCGAGGATAAAGAATGATTATATTAATGCTGCTTTGGATATAGGTTACACGATTTTGTTTAATGTTATCGATGCTTTGCTGAATGTATATGGATTTGACGAGTATTACGGTGTTTTACACAGATGTTTTTATATGAGAAAATCTTTGGTATGTGATTTGATGGAGCCGTTAAGGCCTGTTATTGATTATACATTAAGAAAATCAATTAACCTAAAGCAAATAAAAGAAGAGGATTTTAAAGTATTTGATAAACGCTATGTTCTGGAATGGAAAAAATCACCTGAATATTCGCAGATTTTTCTGAAAGCGATATTGGAATACAGGAACGAACTGTTTCTCTATATTCAGGGATATTACAGGGCGTTTATGAAACAGAAACCAGTAACGGAATTTCCTGTGATTAATTATAAAGGATGAGAAAAATAAAATGATTGTAATCAGTTATGATATTTCAAATGATAAATTACGGACAAAATTTTCCAAATATTTGAACCGTTTTGGGCACCGTATTCAATACTCTGTTTTTGAAATAGATAACAGCAGCAAATTACTGAATAATATTATCTGTGATATTGAAAATAAGTATGCAAAGAGTTTTAGAGAAGAGGATAGCGTCTACATATTTAAGTTATCTGCCAGTTGTGAGGTTGTTCGATACGGATATGCAAAACATGAAGAAGAGGATATACTGATTGTTTGATAAAAGATTGCAAAGCGCCGACTGAATATGTATAATGAAAGAAAGGTTATAAAATGAATTGGTGGTTTTGTACAAAAATGCGAGATATAAGAAGGGAAAAACATGATATATTGGTGAAAGTGCCGATATAAGAGTTTTGTAACCTTGAAAAATTTCTACTGTTGTAGATAGGGTGCGAATTTACTTACCAGAATTGTTTTGTAACCTTGAAAAATTTCTACTGTTGTAGATCTGCCTGGCGTCGAAAATCCATATCGGGTTTTGTAACCTTGAAAAATTTCTACTGTTGTAGATTGTTCGGACAGCCTTTCAACAACCGGAAGTTTTGTAACCTTGAAAAATTTCTACTGTTGTAGATTTGGGTCTTCCGCTTCGCACGATATCTGTTTTGTAACCTTGAAAAATTTCTACTGTTGTAGATGAGAGGATGCAAACAACAGTGAATTTTTGTTTTGTAACCTTGAAAAATTTCTACTGTTGTAGATAAAAATCCTTTGAACATGTCCTGCATCGTTTTGTAACCTTGAAAAATTTCTACTGTTGTAGATATACTCATAAAGTCTGTAGTCCACATCGTTTTGTAACCTTGAAAAATTTCTACTGTTGTAGATGTCCGCAAGTATTAACACTGGGGTTTTCGTTTTGTAACCTTGAAAAATTTCTACTGTTGTAGATCAATGACAAAAAAATCTTCACCCTTATGTTTTGTAACCTTGAAAAATTTCTACTGTTGTAGATTGGGAAGAGAAAGTGCATATACGCGAAGTTTTGTAACCTTGAAAAATTTCTACTGTTGTAGATAGCTATTTGCAGAACTTCCTCGGTGCGTTTTGTAACCTTGAAAAATTTCTACTGTTGTAGATCTCGCTGAATCCTTACTATTCTTCACGTTTTGTAACCTTGAAAAATTTCTACTGTTGTAGATAGCTATTTGCAGAACTTCCTCGGTGCGTTTTGTAACCTTGAAAAATTTCTACTGTTGTAGAT
>JAAWJJ010000079.1 GCA_022796875.1 Eubacterium sp.
GAAAAACATGTTCCGTTCCCGACACTTCGTAAACCATGAGGAAAACCTCAGACAGTGAACTCGGGGGAATCCATTTCGCCCATTTTCCCGGAGATAAGGGCTGCTTGAAAATTCTTCCAATATTTCCCTCTTTGACAGCACAGCCTGGAAATCTGTCGGCAAACGGTACTTCCGATAATATTTTTTATAGCAACATGCTTCAAAAATTATAAATAACGCTGCTCTGCAAAAAACGCCTGGACTTCCATCGCGTTCCCTCCCCGTGAAAAACAGCCTAAATTTTGCGCGTATATTCTTTCAGCCAATCCCGTTCCTCTTCCGTCAGATACGGAGAAACCGTATCATACACCATCTTATGATATTCGTTTAACCGCCGCCGTTCTGTCCGGCTCATTTCCTCCGGCAAAACAGCGTCCAGATCAATCGGGACATAGGTAATATTCTCAAACTCCATAAACTGCCCGTATTCATTCTTTTCCGCTTTGCGGCAGATCAGTTCGTTTTCGGTACGGATCCCGTATTTTCCTTCTATATATACTCCCGGCTCGTCCGTCGTAATCATGCCCTCTTCCAAAATTCCGCTGTCGTTTCTTTCCATGACAAGTTTCCAGCGGAAACCGTTCGGTCCCTCATGCACGTTTAAAATATGTCCGACGCCGTGCCCCGTGCCGCATTTGTAATCAATCCCAAGATCCCACAATGGTCCGCGCGCCAAAATATCCAGATTGAGCCCACGGCAGCCGTACAGAAATTTTGCGTCCGCCAGATTCAGGTTTGCGCGGCATACAGCCGTAAAGTGCTGCTTCTCTTCCTCGCTCAATTCCCCTAACGCAACCGTCCTTGTAATATCAGTAGTTCCCTCCAGATAATGTCCGCCGGAATCCACGAGCAGAAATCCTTTTGTTTCCAGTTCCGCATCCGTTTCCGGCGTCGCTGAATAATGCATCATAGCCGCGTTCGGCCCATATGCGGAAATTGTGGTAAAACTTAAATCCAGGAAATTTTCCTGCTCCCTCCGTAACTGTTCCAGATAATCGGAAGCGGAGATTTCTGTAATTTTCTGTTTCCCGATATTATTCTTAAGCCAGTACAAAAATTTTGTAACCGCTACGCCGTCTTTCACATGAGCTTTTCTCGTATTTTCAATTTCCACCGGATTTTTCACCGCTTTCATATGTTCGGTCGGGTTTTCTTTGTCGATCACTTTTGCCTGCGGAGACAGGCTTTTTATGATCCGGTAATTAGTCAGCGGCTTGCATAAAAGGATATTCTCCGCCTGTAAGGCGCCGATCTCTTCATATACCGCTTCATACGGCCGCACCGTAATCCGTTCTTTCCGCAAATATTCCCGCGATTCTTCTGTCAGCGCTTTCTCACTGACATAAAATCTGCACTCGTCTTTTGTAATCACCAGAAAAGACAATACCACTGGCACGCAGTCGATGTCGCCGCCGCGGATATTTAACAGCCAGGCAATATCATACAACGAAGTCAGAATATGCGCGTCCGCTTTCTCTTTTTCCATTTTCTCCCGCACCCGCGCGAGCTTGTCCGCCGTACTTTCTCCGGCATATTCCTCTGGCAGCACCCATACCGGATGGGCCGGGAAATCCGGGCGGTCTTCCCAGACGATTCCCGCCAGATCTTCAGTTACATGAAACTTCACCTGTTTTTTTTCTGCTATCCTGGCATATTTTTCCGCCTGCGCAGCATTCATAACCCGGCCGTCAAATCCGAGGCCGCCCTGTTCTTTTAATTTTTTTTCTACAAATTCTTCTATCGTCGGAACGCCCTCTTCACCGCTTTTATAAAGCGTAACCCCGCTGCCTGCAAGCTGCGCTTCCGCCTGGATAAAATATCTGCCGTCCGTCCATAACCCCGCCTCTTCCGGCGTCACTACGGCAATCCCGGCGGAACCGGTAAAACCGGTCAGGTATTTCCTTGCTTTAAAATAATCGCCGACATATTCCGATTCATGATAGTCCGACGTCGGTACGATATAGATATCCAAGCCGCGTTTTTCCATTTCGGCACGCAACGCCGAAATACGTTCTTTTACTGATTCTGATTTTCCCATCCTAAAGTATCCCTTTCCTGCAGTCCGGTTTCCTATTTGGTAATAACGGGACTGCATGCGGTTACGCTGCAGGCTGATTTTTACTGCAATAATCTTTGTAATCTTCACTGCAGTAATCTTTGTAATCTTCTTCGCTGGCAAACAACATATACCTGCCGTCTACATACCCCATATAACCGCTTTCAATCACATATCCTTTCATGGAACACCATTCCTTTCGTGTAAGCTGTTTTTCGCTTTTTTCTTATCTTACACGTTGGCGTGTCCAATAAAACGGACTTCGTTTATTTTTCATGTCCCATAAATCGGACTTTATTTGTTTTATGCGTCCAATAAACAGGACTTGTTAATCGTCTGCCATTTCAAAAAACCGCGTGCTGATCTCCGGATAAACCCGTTTTAACGAGATCGGCTTGCCACTCCTGTTTAAGAAGCAGTGGTTGCTTTCACCGATCGCCCGCAATTCCCCGGTTTCCTTATCTGTCATCCGGTACAAAATCTTCATGCGAATGCCGTCATAAGAAGCCATCCGCGCTTCAATTAAAATAATATCGTTAAAATGAGCCATGCTTTTATAATCGCAGCTCACGGACAATACCGGACTGATGATCTCCAGATTTTCCATTTCCACATAAGAAAACCCGATCTGCTCCAACAGGTTCATCCTTGCCTCTTCCATCCAGCGGATATAATTGGAATGGTGGATGATTCCCATCTGGTCTGTTTCATAATACTGCGCCCTGTGCTCATACGGCACAACTTTGATTTTTTCCGGTCCTACATATTTTTGAATTTCTTTCATATACCTCACCTCGTTACCATTATACCCTACTCCTACTTCCTGTACAATTGCCATTTCTCTTCTTCTTTCTCTTTAGGCTGAACAAAATTTTTTTCAAACAAACTTTTTGTATATGTATGAGTTTCATGAAATAAATAATTTTCAAATTTATCTATGTCAAAAAGGCGTTCTTCCTGTTCCGCCCGTTCCCAAACATAACCATAGTTTTTATCCCGAGCCTGGGATTGTTGAATTTTTCCATAATTACTTCCATTATATACTAAAATATAATGAATATTCTTTCTGACAAAATCCAGGTCCGGAATAATTCTCCACTCCAAAAGCATGATCAGGCTATCATATAATTTTCTGTATAAATCACCCTTTTGGATTGTTCCATTTTTAAATTCGATAAAATACCATTTCCCCTGAACATCCAAATATAACGCATCATTAGACTTCGGAACGCCATCCCATCCTTTTCCACGCGAATATTCATTTGGGATTTTATCAAAATTCACAACCTTAATAAGACTTTCACACATAGGAGTGTCATTTTCAGTATCCATAGAAGCTTTTTTTAGCGTACAGATATATTTTCTTAATTTTGCGGAAAGTTTACCGATTACCTCTTCTGTCATTTGTACTGCCTTTCAATTATTATTCAGTTCATATCTCAAAGTATCTAACATTTGAATCGGAGAAGCCATCTTTTTGTATATTGAATCTATTTTATCCGTAACACATTCCATGGAAACCGCGCTGCCATTATTGGATGACAGGTAATAATTCACTTTACTGTCTGTTTCATATTTACAGGAAAACAAATTAATTGCATCAACAAAATACGGACTATGCGTTGTTACCACTACAGAAAGATCAAAATGTTTCTGCAGTAAAACAATCAGTTCTGCATAAGCAATCTGCCATTGCGGATGCAAATGAATTTCCGGTTCATCCAGAATCACTACGTCTTTTTCCTTTAAACAGCCCTTTTCTAATAATATTTTCAAAATGACAAACGACTTCATACCTGCAGATAAGTTGCAAAGGGAGATTGGCTCGCTGAAATCATTATTTTTCAGGTAGTATTCTTCATTGCTTTGATTCATGAAAACTTCCCCGCTTACAACATTTTGCAGCGTTTCATATATATCGTTTAATTTTTCTTTTGCACGGATCGTTTCAATGACTCCATCCATAACACTTTCCTGAGTTTTGCTTGTCAGTAAATCCACAAGAATTTCACTCATCGGATTCATAGCGTCAAATTGATACCCTGACAATTCGTCTATGATAAATGGATTATCGATATATATCGCTTTATGAATAATTTTTACATCATCCACAAGATCTTTACAGTAATTATCTGCAAAAACTATTTTTTCTTTTTTCCCTTTAATATCCAAAACCAATGCGGCTTCCGTATTTTCCCCGTTTGTCAACGGCTGAATCTGAGAATGAAATACATTGTTAAAATATCTCGAAATGATTTCCAAAACAATAACCTTTTCCGGTAAATTCATGATTTCACGGATATTTTGGGTAATATCCGCCACCATATCAGACCACTCATAATCAACTTCGCTTTCTGTCGATTCCCACCATGATTTTGCCACATTTTCTACAATTTCATAAATCATCTCATTGGAAATCGACAGGCTTACATCCATTACTTTTCTGATTTGAACATTAATTTTTCTTGCAAGATTCCATGGAGATCGGAATTTCATACTTCTTGGAATATCAACACCAGATATACCGTTTTGTATGATCGTCCGGTTTGTGCTTTCCATTTCCTTGAAACGCTCTTCAAAAATCCTTTCCTCAACATTGGATAACGAATTAAATAATGCAAATAATATCTTTCCGACCGTACTTTTTCCGGTATTGTTTTCTCCTGCAATAACTGTTATTCCGTCAATAACAACATTTGCTTCTTTCATTTTAGCAAAATTTTTTATATTTAACTTCATTCTGTATTCCTTCCTGCTTTCATAATCAAATTACGGAATATAACAAATCAATATCATTTTATCCTATTTTATTTTCAAATACAATCGAAAGTATAGGGAACTGCAAAGAGGATTTTTCACTGTGTTACATTTTACAGAGCGGGAAAGCCTCTGACAGTTTCACCGCTTTTTTGCAAAACGGCTTTTCTGAAACTTCTATAAAATATGGCGATATAAAAAACATTATAAGAATATTTGCCTTGTGGTTTTGGACGGCAGACGGCACAAAATATGCTGTTTCAGCCTGTTCCGTCTGCCTGACAATATCGGCGGCAAAATGTTCTGGCAACATTTTTGTAAGCAGAAAAGATCGGCGTAGTGGCTGTTCCTACGTTATATTTTGCACCAGCCTGACAGTGGACATATAAAATCAGATTCTCTGATTCTGCCAACTTCTTATAATATTTTTCATATCGCCATAAATCAGAAATTATGAATAACGCAGTTTTGCAAAAAACGACTAAACAGTCAGTGGCTTCCCCGCTCCGTGGAACGTAATTTCACTGTGGATTCCTATAGCAAAAAACATCACTTTTTTAACAAAAAACCATGTATTCCCGCTTTACACTTTATGCAATAATAGCACTATCAAAAGAGGAACGGCCATCCTCATGGAAAACGAAAAAAGCGCGCTTTTACAACAATAGCAAAACAAAGAATAAGGAGAGATCGAGAATGAAAACAATTTATGCAGAAGCACAGCCAGGAAAAGTTGCATTGAAAGAAAAAGAGATTGGCACTCCGGGATTTGGTCAGGTATTGTTAAAAGCGAAATATTCCGCAATGAGTCCTGGGACGGAAAACGGACTGCTTGGGGAACATATCGTACCGCTGCCAACGAGCATCGGTTACGCCATGGCAGCGGAAGTTATCGAAGTTGGCGAAGGGGTACGCGATCTGAAAGCGGGCGACCACATTGTGACAACGGGAGAACATGCGCAGTATCTTTTAATGGACGAATTAAACTGCACGATCTGCCCGGAAAACGTAGATTTAAAACAGGCGGCTTTCTGGAACCTTGGCCATACGGGAATGTATGCGCTGCGCCGTTCTAACTTACAGCTCGGTGAGCCATGCGCAGTATTAGGCCAGGGCTTTGTAGGAGCGATCACCGCACAGGTTGCAAGAATCGCAGGCGCTTTGCCGGTCATCGTAACGGATCTGGATAACGGACGTCTGGAAGCAGCCAGAAAAATGGGCGTAGACATTGCCATCAATTCCAAAGAAGACCCTGAAGGACTGCAGCGGGAAGTAAAAAAACTTGGACTTGGCGGACTGCCGGTCATCTTTGAAGCAACCGGAGCCAGAGGTCCTTTGATGCAGGCTGCCGAACTTATCGGCGAGCGCGGACGTCTTGTCATGATCTCACAGGTACACGGGGAAGCAATGCCTCCGATCGACGACCCGATCATGCAGAAAGGCGCCAGCCTGATCGGCACTTACGTAAATTCCAAACCGTTCAAATTAAGAAGAGCCGACCTGTTCATCGACGGCACATGGCCGCCTGTGATGCACCGTGACCTTGGACGTTATGCAAATTCGGACGTATGGACCAGCGATGAGGATATTCAGGTATTCTTAAAACTGATTGCTTACGGAAAACTGGACATTACTCCGTTAATCAGCCACGAGTTTGCCTATACCGACATTCCGGCTGCTTACGAAAACTTTGTCTATCCGGAAGTAAACCCGCAGATGACCGGCGGACTGATTTCCTGGATTTAAACGTTACGGCATTTGATTATATTACAATACGGTATTTGATTACGTTACATTATTATCATCGTTTTTCATGACAGAAATATAAGGGAGGAATATTTCAATGGCAAAACAACCAAAATTCTTTGGCAGAGCATTACTGCTTTGTATCCTTGGCGTAGTTTTTATGTTTATCTTTTCCGGTCTGCAAAGCGACCAGATTAATATTATACAGGCGTTTGTCACAGCGGAAGGCGGCGGATGGACGCCGGTACAGACACAGCTTCCTATGACCGTCGGCAACTTTGTATGTATCATATTAACTTTTGTATACGGCTCCTTATTTATTAAATTCGGAGTAAAAAAACCTTTGATTGCCGTCCTTATCGTTACGGCAATCGGCGTAGTCGGGATTGCACTGGCAAACGGCCTGGACTGCAACGGCGGGGCTGCATCCGGTAATTACGGATTGTACAGTGTTTCCATGTTTATTGTCCGCTGCGGCTGCATGATTTTACAGATGGCCGGTTTCCAGCTCGTAGCCAACTGGTTTATCCGCTACCGCGGACAGATTATGGGAATCGTAACGATGGGAAGTCCGCTGTTTTCCGTGATCGGCACTTCCGTCATGATGAATTTCATTGCAAAACGGTTAAACGGCGACTACCGTCCGTTCTACATAGGTATCGCCATCATTATTATAATCATCTGTATCATTATCGCTGTCGGCATTAAAGACACACCGGAAGAAGCGGGTCTATACCCGGACGGCTCCCAAACGCCGCCAAAATCCGAAAGTAATGAAGAAGTACACTTAAGTGTCGGTCAGGTATTAAAACAGAAAAAAGCCTGGCAGTTAATTATCTCTTTTGGCGCTTTCCAGTTTATCATCGCCGCCTGCATGGGGTCCATGGCTGTCCGTTATATGAGCCTTGGCGGGTTGGACGTTTGGCTGAACGCTACAAAATATCTTGCCATAGGCGCGATCTTAGGCATCCCGATGAGCTATGTATTCGGACTCCTCGACGACAAATTTGGTTCGGTAAAAGCCTCTATCATACTAGGACTTACAGAACTCATCCCTGTGCTCGCATTATTACTGCAGCCAATGGGCGGCAGCTCCGCGCTGATGCTCCTGTGGGGATTTGGAGTTGCCTGCATGACCGGCGGCGTACCGACGCTTCATCCTTGTATCACTTCTTTCGCTTATGGAAGAAAAGAATATCAGTCCGCCAACCGTATTATCATGGCGATCCAGCTGATACCATATTCTTTTGCTGCAATGATGATGACCATTCTGATTCAGTCCGGAAAAGCGAACGTTGCTTATATTATCCTGATCGTAGTGATCATAATCGGCCTCGCCGCAACCGCATCCATGCTGAAAATGAAAGACGCCAACGCGTCCGACCGTATGTACGGGGATAAAGGAGGAAACGAAAAATGAAATTAGAGATTATAAATACCACCGTTGCCAACGACTATACATCTACCGCAGTCGCTTCTACCGTTACCGCCGTTTCTTATAAAGAAGACGGCAAAGAGGCGTCTGCCGCAGCCGAAGAAGGCGAAACGCTTGTCCTTGTCGTAGACAGCGTCCAAAAAGACTTGCTTTCCGGCAAAATTTATGACGTAAAAAACCATTACAATATTATACCAGTCAGAATCACCAGGATCGGCGGGCCGAGTGCGGCTCCATGGTCCGGCGCCAAAGAAGAGGAAAAAGCGACCTACTATTTCCGCCAGTCGCTGCTTGTGGATAACGGAAAGATCGTAGACGAAGCTTCCGTAACGGAAACGATTGCAAACGGTACCTATAACGAACACGGTGCAGACAGCGTAACCGTCCATGCAGACGGCGCACATTTCAACGGCATCCTGATCGACAACGGAACCAAATACGAGATCAAAAACTCAAAAATTTACTCTTACGGCGACGGCGGCGACGACCTGGCCGGATGGGGCGCTTCCATTATGGCTGACAACAAATCCAAACTGGAAATCAAAGATACTTATATTGAAACTGCGGGCGCCATCCGCTGCGGCCTGTATGTGGATAATACTTCCGTTGCCAACGTAACAGACACCGTTATTTACACGAAAGAAACGTTGGATACCTATGAAGAATTTGCAAATCTTGTACCGGCCATGATGAAACGCGTACCGTTCGCCCTTGGTATGGAAGGCACAGTCCGCTCGCTGAATGTCATGGCGGACGGACAGGGTATTTTTAAAGACAGCATCATCGTTTCCACCGGATGGGGCGCGATCTCCTGCGACTCCGGCACGGCGTACGATATTTGCGGCACTTACTGCCTTGATTGTGAAAATGTGCTCTCCGGCATCGGCACCCTGGAAATCGCAGAAGACGGCAAAGAATACACGGCCGTAAAAGAAATAAACGGCAAAAAATACGGATTTACCGTATGCGGTTCCGGATATGTCACCTATGCGGATTCCGGCGTGCATAACAGATATAAAAACGTAGAGTTCTACTCGCCGGATTATATCCAGATCATGGGGTCCGGGCGCAGCGGCTCCACATATGAAGATTCCTATCTTTACGCAGAACACAATGCTTTTATGACGCAGCAGTCCGCCGGCGGTACTTATGAGCTGATCGGTACGACCGTCGATACGACGGACGCACTGCTGCAGATTAAATCGGGAGCCGCTAACACCGGATTCAGCAACATAATCCTGGACAATTCCAAAATTAATTTCTCCGGAACTTCCACACGCACGGAAAACGGAATCCTTGTGGAACTCGTAGAATCCGACGACGCAGGAAATCCTGGTATTACGACATATACGATCAATGACACGGCGCAGGACGCCGTTGCTACCAGCAGCACGGTTGCCGACTGCTACGCCACGCTCAAAAACGGCACTTACAAAGGCGATATTTACAACAGTATTTACAATTACAGGCAGGTATTAAACGCAGAATTGGAAAACTCAGAACTGACCGGCGCGATTTCCTCGACCACCGCTATCCATGTTGACCTTAAAGGCAACGTTGTTCCGAACGGAACGGTGCTGAACGCTTTCATGGGTTCGAAAGAATACGACCATGCAAATTACAACGCCGAAAAAGGCGGGCAAAACGGCAACTGCCTGATCATCGGACGTTTCCGCCATACCGCGGCGCCGATGTTAAACAATCCGATCAATGTAACGCTGAAAAACTCCACATGGCATGTAACGGCCAATGGATATTTAAATACGCTGACGGCAGATTCCCTGACAGACATTCAGGCAGAATCCCCGGTAACCCTTTCCGTAAAAGCGCTCGTAATTGCAGGCGTTTCCTATGAAGACGGCATCTATACGGAAGGAAACGTAACTTTCACCGTAGATTCCACCGTAATCGAAGTCGCTGATAACGGAATCGCAGACGCAGGCCAGACTTACGGAAACGTAGCATACACGTTCTATGCTTCTGATGAAAACGGGGAGTTCGATTCCAAATCGGTTTCCTTAAAACGCCAGAATTATATTGACGGCAACCTGTACTTTACTATGATCCCTTCCGAAAACTATGAAATTGTATCCTTTGACGCAAAAGGCGGCAATATCCGAAAAAATACTGCCGAGGGAGAACTTGCCATCTATGAATACACCTTATGCCCGGACGAGGGCGCCGCTTCCATGGAAGTGTATATGACCGTAAAACAGTAATTGTTTAAAGGCATGCAAAAGGGAAATCCCGGCTGGAGAGAGGATACGCAAACCTCCGACTACCTGGGATTTCCTAACTATATCTATCTGAAAATAATAAGGAGAAACCTATGCAGCGAATCAATACCGGCAAAATTAAACTCACGATCCTTTTATTATCTTTAGTGCAAATGGCAACTACCGGCTTATCCCCCATGCTTTCCAGCGTCAGTGAAGCTTTTCCTGATGTTTCCACTTCATCCATTCAGTTCCTGATGACGATCCCCGGCATATTTGTCGTTATTTTCGCTCTGTTGTCCGCGTGGATCTCACGCCATATCCGGAAGCGGACCCTGATTAGCATCGGAGCCTGCTTTATTTTCCTATCCGGCATCCTGGCATTTTTCCTGCACGGAAACATCATGCTGCTGCGGCTCTGGTCCGCGGCTCTCGGCGTCGGTATGGGCCTCGTATCCGCGCTGACAAATTCTCTGGCGGCAGATTATTTCGAGGGAAACGAAAAAGCCGGCCTGATGGGGCAGATTACAGGGATGGGAAATGCCGGAGGAATGATTATGAGCATTGTAGGCGGTATTCTCGCCACTGTTGCATGGCATTATAACTATCTCGTATTTTTACTTGCCCTCCCGGGACTCTTCTGCTGTATTTTATTTGTTCCGAAAGAAAATAAGCAGGCGCCTGTAAATACGGACGGTGCCAGCGCGTCAAAACTGTCTTCCAACACAATATCTTTTGCCGTAACCGCATGTATTTTCCTGTTCTGCTACAATGTCGGCCCGGCTAATCTCTCTATGTTAATCGCGGAAAAAGAAATCGGCGGCTCGGCCCTTACCGGTGTGGCAGCGGCAGTTTATCTGCTGGGCGGCGCGCTGCTTGGCCTCATGTTCGGGAAATTGGATTCTCTGCTTAAAATATATACGCTGCCGGCCGGCTTCCTGCTGTTGGCCGTAGGTTTTCTCGGTATCCTCGCCAGCAATTCCGCGGCGCCGCTCATTCTTTTTTGCCTGATCGGAGGCGCCGCCATCAGTATGATCATGCCGCAGTGCATGAACCAGGTGTCCCAGAATCCCAATCCGCCGCAGGCGGCTTTTGCGATCGCACTCGTAATGGCCGGAAGCAACCTCGGCACATTCCTGACGCCGTTTTTATCCAAAATTTCCGCCGCCGTCACCGATTCCGAAAACGCCGCCGGCAAATTCCGGACAAGCGCTGTTCTTGGAATTGCATTATTTGTAGTTTACGTCATCCTGGTTACATGGAAAAAAAGAAAAAATAACGCTGAAATTTAATCACAAATATGATAAAATTTTAGAAAAGCAGGACGATAAGTAGGTACTTTTCATGGGTTAGGGAAGCCACTGACAGTTTAGTCGTTTCTTTACGGAACGGCTTCACTCATAATTTCTAAAGTTGGCGGTATAAAAAATATTATAAGAAGTTGGCAGCATCAGAGAATCTGATTTCATATGTCCTCTGTCAGGCTGGTACAAAATATAACAACTGCCTGCTTTATCAAATGGATTTTCTAACCGCTCTGCCATCATTATTTTTACGTACGCAACCGTCCTCGATGCGCCGTCCGGGCGCACTCGGACTTTTGGGGACATCCCTGTCCCCAAATTGCTGGCAAAACACAGAGCGCTAAGAAAATCTCATTTTCTTCCGCAAGGACAATTGGTTATTATTTTGTACCAGTCTGACATTCCACGTTTGTGAAATACTTTCCTGATTCTGCCAGACTTCAAAAATATTTAACGGAACAGTAGGAACAGCCACTACGCCGATCTTTTCTGCTTACAAAAATGTTGCCAGAACATTTTGCC
>JAAWJJ010000080.1 GCA_022796875.1 Eubacterium sp.
TTTTTCAAGGGAAATCCCGGAGAAAAATTTGCTGTCTGTAATACAGGCGGAGGATTCGCATATGTGGGAGCAATGCAGGACAGCTTTCCCACTGCACTGGAATTATCCAAAATGGGATATAACGCCTTTGCCTTGACTTACCGACCCAAAGCGCAGACAGCCTGTGAAGATTTAACAAGGGCGGTCAGTTTCATTTTTGAACATTCAGAGGAACTTGAAATAGATACCGACAGCTACTCTGTGTGTGGCGGTTCTGCAGGCGCAAGGATGGCGGCATGGCTTGGCTCTTATGGCCCGGCTGCTTTTGGGGGAAATGAACTGCCCCGGCCTGGTGCGGTGATTATGCAATATACTGGTCACAGTGATTATACAGAAAGCGACCCGCCAACCTTCGTATGCGTCGGAGAAAATGATGGCATTGCAAGCTGGCGGATAATGGAAAACCGTCTGCGTAATATGGATGCACTTGGAATTCCCACAGAGTTTCACAAATATCCGGGCCTTAGTCACGGATTTGGAATTGGAACCGGAACGGTGGCGGAAGGGTGGATAAACGAGGCAGCAGCATTTTGGGAAAAGCAAATGTAGAGGAGAAATGACAATATGAAGAGAAAAGTAATTGTGCTTATAGGAGTTATGTTAGTGGCAGTTATTGCCATTACAGTTTTTATGAAAAGAATGGGCGGTTCCAGTGTAGGGATTGATAATAACCCTGAATCGGAAGTAAAAGGGGACAGCAATGTGCTGGTAGCTTATTTCTCGTGGTCTGGCAATGGGCAGCAGATGGCAAAGTGGATTTCCGAAGAAACAGGTGGTGAGTTGTTCCGTATTGTTCCGTCCGAAGCATACGGCGAGGATTTTGATTCCTGTGCTGACCGTGCGAAAAACGAATTGGATAATGGAATACGTCCGGAACTGTCTGAACATATTGATGCAGGGATAATGGCGCAGTACGATGTGATTTATCTTGGCTTTCCTGTATGGTGGTACGATTTGCCTATGCCAGTTTGGACATTTCTTGAAGAATATGATCTGTCAGGAAAGACGGTTATTCCTTTTTTCTCTCACAATGGCAGTTCCAATGGTGCAAATAGTGTAAATCGGGTGGCAGAGCTTGCAGATGGTGCAACGGTTCTTACAGATAATGTACTTTCGCTGCGCGGCAGTAATGTTGCAGATTCAGAAAAGGAAGTAAAAGATTGGACAAAAAATTTTAACAAATAATGGAGGGAATATCATGAACAATTTTATTTTTGAGAACGCAACAAAGGTGTTTTTCGGGAAAGGGTGTGTAAAGGAATACCTGTGCTGCCTGACAAAAGGATATGGGGATACAGTTATGCTGGCATATGGCGGTGGCTCCATCAAACGGAACGGCGTTTATGACGAGGTGACAGCGATTCTGAAAGCGGCTGGAAAGAATATTGTTGAGTTTCCGGGAATTATGGCAAATCCCACTTATGCGAAAGTGCTGGAAGGCGCAAGGCTGGCAAAGGAAAATAATGTGGGGCTGATCCTCGGTGTCGGAGGCGGTTCGGTTATGGATTGCTGTAAGGCGGTATCCATCGCCGCCCGGTATCAGGGGGATGTATGGGAAGATTTTTGGGCGCGTCCCGGTATCTTTGATTTCGAGCCTCTGCCTCTCGGTGTGATTGTCACAGTAGCAGGAACCGGGAGCGAGTGCAATGGTGGAGCCGTCATTACTAACGATGAACTGAAAATAAAGACGGGACGTGATTATCCGAAATGTAATCCGAGGTTCGCCCTGCTTGACCCGACCTATACTTACAGCGTTCCTAAATTCCAGATGGTATCTGGCGGCTTTGACATTCTTTCGCATATCATGGAAATTTATTTCAGCGAGCCGGATGAGGACAATGTTTCCGATGATATTGCTGAGGCACTTATGAGGAATGTGATCCGTAACTTGCGGACTGCCATCAAAAACCCGGAGGACTACACAGCAAGGAGCAATCTTATGTGGGATGCGACAATGGCAGAAAACCGGATCATTAAGTTAGGAAAGCGGACGGATTTTCAATGCCATCAGATGGAACACCAGCTTGGCGCTTATACGGACTGTAATCATGGTGCGGGGTTGGCGGTATTGCACCCGGTTTATTATCGTCATATCTATAGGGATGGGCTGGCAAAGTTTAAGAAATTTGCAGAGAATGTATGGGGAATTTCTGCGGAGGGAAAGACGGACGAGGAAATTGCCCGTGCCGGTATCAATGCTCTGGAAGATTTTATTTTGGAGATCGGCCTGCCTGTGAACCTGCGGGAGTTAGGTGTGGATGAAAACACGGATTTGAAAGCGATTGCAGATTCCTGTGCGATTGTTTCCGGTAGCTATAAGAAGCTGACCCATGAAGAAATATTGGGAATTTTCAAAGAATGTTTTAATTAAATAAAAAAGGAGAAAACGATTATGAAAAAAATAACTGCTATTTTATTGAGTCTGATACTTGTATTCAGTTTTGCGGCCTGTGGCAATAATCAGCAGGCAAAGGATACCGCTCCGGAACCTTCTTCGGAATCGGTAGGCGATACTATATCGGAGTCGGAGAAAACGGAGCAGCCCTCTGAAATGCCATCTGACAGCCAAACAGAGAGCGAGGATAACACTGGCGATACTGACATGGAAAGTACGGGTGGAAAAACGTTGATTGTATACTATTCGGCATCTGGTAATACGGAGGAAGTTGCAAATTATATTGCTTCTGCGACAGATGGGGATTTATTTGAGATTGTACCAGCAGAAATTTATACAAATGCTGATCTTGACTGGACGGATGGGGACAGCCGTGTTTCCAGAGAGCATGATAATGAGGATGAAAGAAATGTCCCTCTTGTGGCTGATACAGTGGATAATTGGGATGAGTACGACACGGTTTTTATTGGATACCCGATCTGGTGGGGAATTGCTGCGTGGCCTGTGGATGGTTTCATAAAGGCGAATGACTTCACAGGAAAAACGGTGATACCTTTCTGCACTTCCTCAAGCTCCGGTTTAGGTGAAAGCGGGGAATTGCTGGAAGAAATGGCGGGAACCGGGGGATGGCTGGAAGGTGAGCGTTTCCGCTCAGGAGCTTCGGAAGAAACAGTCCGATCATGGGTAGAAGGATTAGGATTATAGAACAGGAGCCAGATTATGAGAAAAATGATAGCTGTTCTCGCAAGTGTGTTAATGATTGTTACACTGGCCGCTTGTGGAAAAAAGGAAGAAAACCAATCCTTGTCGGAAGAAAGCATTGTATCAGACGGTACGGCTCCACCTGTGCAGGTGGAGCCGGGGAAAAATGAAAGCACAGGTTCCCGCATTTTGATTGCTTATTTTTCTGTACCGGAAGATGTGGATATATCTGGCTTGGATGCCATTGCCAGTGCAAGTATTGTGGTAAGGGACGGGGAACGGCAGGAAAATACAGAATTTGTGGCAAAAATGATTCAGGAAACGATAGGCGGCGATTTGTTCCGAATAGAAACGGTGCAGGATTATCCTTTAGACCATGATACTTTAGTGGATCAGGCTGCAGACGAACAAGACGATGGCCTTCGTCCCGAATTGGCAGAGCATATCGAAAATCTGGAACGGTATGATACCATCATTTTAGGGTTCCCTAATTGGTGGGGGGATTTGCCCATGCCGGTATATTCGTTTTTAGAGGAATATGACTTCGGAGCTAAGACGATTATTCCCTTTGTGACACATGGCGGCAGCGGCTTTTCCGATACACGGAATACGATTTCAGAATTGCAGTCCGGTGCGTTTGTAAGTGATAATACCCTCTCCCTTTCCAGAAATGATGTGGCAGGAAGCGAGGATGAAATCAGACAATGGGCGGAAAGCCTGAACTTAAATGTGGAGGATGATGTGCCGGATAATCAAAGTGATACTGTGGCAAATACGACAGCCGATCCTCACAGTCAGCAGACACTTTACCTGTGGGAGGAAGGAAATGTCCCAGCCACAACAGAATATACACAGAATAATGGAAACTATGCAGACAATCCGGATTTCCGTCCGTATATTGTGACATTCCCCGTACCGGAAGGAACGGATGTAAAAGGGGCTGTTCTGATCTGTGCGGGCGGGGCATTTCAGTTTCGCTCTGATCAGAACGAGGGAACGCCAGTAGCTCAGGCTTTAAGCGAAACAGGATTCCAGAGTTTTGTAGTCAATTACCGTCTGCGGCCTTATACGCAGGAGGAAAGCGCTTTGGATTTGGCTCGTGCGGTACGGTTTGTAAGGAAAAATGCGGAAAGTTATGGAATTGACGAGAAAGATATTGCTGTGATGGGTTTTTCAGCAGGCGGTATTCTGGCGGGGGAAATGCTTTTGAATTTTGACGGAACCATAAACGGAACGGCTCTTGACGCAGGTTATGTGCCGGATGAACTGGATGGGGTTTCAGCAGATGCGGCGGCGGATGGGATGATCTACTCCTTTTATGGCAGGCTCAGTGTGGCTTCTAAAGATGTGGAGAAATTTGCCGCTTCGGATTTGCCGCCTACTTACTTTTGCTATGGTACTCGTGATCCTTTTGTACGGGAATTTGAAGCGTGTATTGAGGCGTTGCAGGAAGCAGAGGTTTCCGTGGAAGTCAATGTATTAGATGGCAGGCCGCATGGCTACGGCTATACCGAAAATTGGATTCCGGAGTATGCCAAGTGGCTGGAAAATGTTTTTGCAAATAATTAAAACGAAAGGTAGGTTTATGAAATGGAAAAAGTGACTGCTGGCAGAGATGCCATGAATGAGTTTGCTCCAAAGTTTGCACAATTAAATGATGACGTGCTGTTTGGAGAAGTTTGGTCGAGGGAGGAACAGCTATCTCCAAGAGATCGCAGCCTGATTACGGTTTCAGCGTTGATAGCAAGCGGAATTTTGGATACTTCACTTCTGCATCATATTGAGCGGGCAAAGGCAAACGGTGTTACACAGGAGGAAATGGCAGAGGCATTGACACAGCTCGCTTTTTATGCAGGTTGGCCGAAAGCGTGGGCGGCGCTGCGGATGGCGAAGGAGGTTTACAATGGATAGGCCGTTTGTAGTCTGCCATATGCTTTCCTCACTGGATGGGAAAATAGATGGGGAGTTTTTCTCTGCGCCGGAGTGCAGACCAGCACTTGCAGAATACGGAAATCTCCGGGGCTTTTATGGCTGTCAGGCGACTTTGTATGGCACAACAACCATGATAGGAAGTTATGCAGACGGTATGGTGGGGGAATTGCCTGATGTTTCTGCCCATTATGGAAAAGAAGATCATATTGCACATTCTGAAGCAGAAAACTATGTTGTATCCATTGACCCCAAAGGCGTTTTAAGATGGTCAGAGAATTACATTGAAAAAAAGGGCCGTCCCAAAGCGTATGTGATAGAAGTGCTGACGGAGGCGGTTTCGGAGGCTTATCTTGCGTATTTGAGGGGATTTGACATTTCCTATATTTTTGCAGGAAAAGAACAGCTTGATCCGAGGCTTCTTTTTTGCAAGCTGAAACAGAAGTTTTCTATTGAGCGGCTGATGATTGCAGGCGGCGGTGCGATAAACTGGACATTTTTGCAAGCGGGAATGATTGACGAATTGAGCCTTGTCATGGCTCCGGTGGCAGATGGGAGCAACACAGCCGTTTCCATTTTTGAAAAATCAGATTTCCTTCCGGGCGGCAGACTGATTGGATTTACGCCAAAGGAAATAAAACAGATGGATGGCGGCAGTCTTTGGCTGCGGTATGTGCCGGAGAACAGGGAGGGCGTATGAAATACAGAACATTGATGAGGTGCAGCACCAGATGGCGGTGCGGCATCCGGGGAAGAACCGCTTAAGCTGCACGGGCGCATTCTCCAGCAGGATAAAATGCGGCGACTGCGGAAGCTGGTACGGCTCCAAGGTCTGGCACTCCAATGATAAATACCGCAAGGTAGTCTGGCAGTGCAACCATAAGTTTGACGGCGGGGAGAAATGCACCACGCCGCACTTTGACGAGGCAGCCGTCAAGGCGCTGTTCCTGAAAGCGGCAAATGCAGCCTTTGATGAAAGAAACGGCATCCGGGAAGATTATGAGGCGGTCAAAGAGCGGCTTTATGACACATCGGAACTGGAGGCAGAGCGGATTCAGCTTCAAGAGGAGATGAACATCGTGGCAGAGATGATACAGCAGTGCGTGAACGAGAATGTCCGCATTGCCCTTGACCAGACGGAGTACCAGAAAAAATATGACGGACTGGCAGATCGCTTCGACCGGATAAAGGAACGGCTGGAGTCAGTCGGCAGTGCCATCACGGAGCGGGTGGCAAAGCGGGAAAAAACGGAGAGGTTCCTTGCGGAACTGGAAAAGAGGGACGGTCCGGTGACGGAGTTTAACGAGGAGGACTGGTACAGCCTTGTGGAATATGCCACGGTGTACAGCCGGGAGGATATCCGTTTCACTTTTAAGAATTGGATGGAAATAAAAGCATAAAACACAAATCCCCTGAAGCCATGACAGATTGGCGGCAGGGGATTTTTATTATTCCGTAAAAAGCGTGATTCCGGCGAACATTTTATGCAGCTTGTGTTCATCAAACGGAAGGTACTCTGCAATCGTAAAGCCTACCACATCCGAATTACCAATGATGAGCTTTAACACAGCGGATAGTTTTTCCATTGTCATTTTGCCGCCCCCGGAACCATCGCCGGTAAGTTCGGGATTGGCAAAATAGGTAGAGTGGAAGAAATGCTCATCCAGCACATCAATGTCGAAGTGTATCAGGATATGGTCGAAACGGTTCAGGAATGACCTGACTGCATTATCAGAAATGAACACCTGATCCTGCACCATATAGTCCACTCCTACATCATTTAAAAACTTCTCTTGGTAATCGCGAAGCCCCTGCAGCCCGACATACAGAATTTCGTCCGGCTTAAACTTCTGGTTCTTCATCTGCCCGGAAAGCTGAGGCGCACCTTGTCCCATGAGAGAGCCAAGAACCATTGCATGGGCATTTGGATAGCCGTCCTCTATGGTTGATACGTCAGGATGGGCATCGATCCAAATAATGCCTGTATTTTCGTAAATCCCATGAAGATAGTCAAATGGTGCCAAAGACACCATGCAGTTTCCGCCAATCGTAATGATTCGATCCGGTTTTTCGGCTGCAAGTTTGTCCTGGGCATCCTGAATGCCAGCCAGAACCTCGTCTTCGGCAGAAATGCCGTTTTTAACTGCGTTTTCTTTGCCGTCTGGCGGAGTGATCTCCACCTTTACCAATTTCTGATTATTGTTTTCGGGAAGGATATGCTGCAAAAGATTTGCCCCGAAATAATACGTTTCCAATCCACCGCTCACATGGTCAGGGTATAAAAGCCGTATGGTTTTCATGTATGAAAAGACCTCCTTATTAAATCCGCTTTGGTAAATACATAATACCAGAAAAGAGCAGATATTTCTATTATATTTCCACTGATTTCAATTTGAACCCTCCCCTTATGGGGCAAAATCAAAAAGTATGGCAAAATCAAAAGGTTTGGAGTAAAATCAAATTGTATCAAAGACGGTGGGAAGATAGAAATTTTAATAACAAAATATAACAGTTAATGTTTTAGATAAAAATCATCAAATCTCAATCGGGATTTATGGAGGGTGTTTTCAGGAATGACAACTAGCTAAAAAGAAAACCCCCGGATGCCCGTCCGGGGGTTTTACGGTATGAACATATGAATGTCACTCTTACTTTGCCTGCAGGCATTATAGCATTTGCAAATTATGTTTGCATATATCTTCAAAAAGTTGATTTTATGAAATTATTTCTTCGGCATCCCTTTTTCTTATGGGTGGAAGAGGAGCTATAAGAGTAACGCTTTACAGCCTTTTCTTCAGCATTTCCGGATTGGTAGCAAATTCCAGTGCCGTTTCGGCAGTAATCCGGTTCTTCTTATAAAGATTCAGAAGACTGGCGTCCATGGAAATCATATCTTCGCTGGCAGAAGAATAAAGCTGCCCCTCAATCTGCGGAATTTTGTGGTCGCGGATCATATTCCGGATGGCAGGCGTCATGCTCATGATCTCAAAAGCAGGGACGAGTTTTCCGTCTACAGCCGGAACCAGCTGCTGGGAAACGACAGCCTGCAGGACCATCGAAAGCTGAACGGCAATTTGCCGCTGTTGGTTTGGCGGAAATACGTCGATGATACGGTCGATGGTATTTGCGGCTCCGATCGTATGCAGGGTAGAGAACACCAGATGTCCTGTTTCCGCCGCGGTCATAGCGACCTGGATCGTTTCATAGTCGCGCATTTCGCCGAGCAGTATGACGTTCGGACTCTGCCGCAGCGCAGCGCGCAGCGCGGTGACATAGCTTTCGGTGTCTACACTGATTTCACGCTGGCTCACGATACTTTTGTTATGGCGGTGCAGAAACTCTACCGGGTCTTCCAGAGTGATAATATGCTTATTGTAGTTTTTGTTGATGTAGTCAATCATACAGGCGAGAGAAGTGGATTTTCCGCTGCCAGCCGCTCCGGTGATCAATACCAGCCCTTTCGGGAATTTGGCAAAGTCGATAATTTTGGCCGGTATGCCGAGCTCAGCAGGATCCGGAAGCGTGAATGTAATGATCCTTACGACAACGGACAACGTATTTCTCTGTTTGTAGGCGCTGACACGAAAACGGGAAAGTCCCGGAACGGCAAAAGAGAAATCGTCGTCGCCGGTGCTGTCTAAAGTATCCATAGGCCGGTTGTCAGCCAGTTCGTATATTTGAGAAATGATGGAAAAAGTATCTTTCGGCAGCAGTTTTTCCTTTCCGATCCGTTCCACGGAACCCTGGAGCCGCATGGAAAGCGGCAGCCCTGCTACAATAAATACATCCGAAGCCCCTTCTAAGACAGCTTCTTTCAGCATTTCAGTTGCATTTAAATTCATAATACAGCCTCCTTTATATAGGTTAATTTACAGTTTAATCATCATATATAGATTTATTGTATTAACTGCAATGTATTGTCGCTTTCCCAGGTATCGGTACGAATGACTTCCCAGGATAGAATTCTGTAAAAAGAACCGGCGCCGTCCGCCTGAATCTGTTGTGGGGACAGAAGGTCGATCAGGACGGAAAGTTCCTGTGAATCGTTGATTTCTATCTGGAAAGCAACGTCAAAAGTATCTCCTGACCAAACGGCTTCTATCGGTGATAACAGCAGGTTCTTATGGACCAGACGGTAATATTCGGCAGGATCCGTTGTTTGGCCGTATTCTCCGGCACAGGCGTTGTCTACGGTTTCCAGCAGTTCTTCCGCCTGGTTGGAAGCCGTATAATATTCCGTCATATGGTCTACCGTCTGCCTGCCAAGGCGCGCGTCGCGGGAAGCTGACGCAAGAGAGAGCGCGGCAAAGGTAATCATGCAAAGCACGATAAAGACCATGAGCAGCGTTACGGTTCCGATATTTGTAATGGATAATTTCTTTTTTTTCATAATGCAGATGCCTCGCTTCCATCCTTATGGCCGGTTTGGGATATGCAGCTTTAAGTCAAAAGAATAAACGGGTTCCTTGACGCCCGTTTTGTAAACGGAAATCGTTCTGCAAAAGAGGCCGGAATCCTCCGCTTCTTTTATATCCTCCGTTTCCGGCGGCGTGATCTCCATGCAGAAAGCGCCCTGAGTTTTTTCACAGTGATTCCAGTCCGGGTCAAAATAAATGGACGTTGTACCGGAATTTAGTTCCGCATGAGGATATTCGGTTAAAATGCATTCCGGGAAAAAATCATCCGTCCGGTTTTCCCGGGACGGGGATACGGAATGTTTTAACAGTTCCACGGTACTTTGGACATGATTTGCCGCCATGGAAAGATTCGTGGTGTCATTTTCCATCTGGTGGGATTTGGCAAACATCTGTAAACATAATGCTCCCGCGATGGAAAAGAACAGTACTGCAAGCATGATTTCCATTAAAAACAGGCTGGAACGGCTGTTGGAACGGTTCATGGCATACTCCTTTCTGAAGCGGTCAGTACGGATGTGTTTCCGTTTTTATCTATGGAAGTAAAACGAAACAGATTCCTATCGATTTCTTCCATCGTGAAATCGCCGATTTCCATAATTTCGGTGCCGTCTTTTAAGTGCAGGTCGGCATCGTCGCGGATAAACAGTTCTTTTAACATCCCATCCTGAGCATATATGTAAGTAGTATAGGAAATGCCGTCGATTTTACTTTGCAATGTAAGACATTCCTGATCTTCAACCGTTTCGACTGAAATACCGCCGTCTTTATCATTCTGGCGGATTTTTTCGCTGACATAGGCGAGGGAAGTGCGCGTCATATAATGGGACTCCGCTTCTGTCGTCTGCGAACGGTAAAACCGGGCGCAAAGTGTCAGAACGGCAAGGGCGGACGCCGCAAATACGAAAAATACCGCAATAGGAAAGACCATATCGATTACATGTTTGTGAGATGTGGCAAATTTCAAAAAAAGTCCCTCCTTAATGATCTTTTTTCCGGATAACCGTAAAGTCCGGCATGATGTTAGAGCCTAACGGCTGATAATCAATAAAATACTTCTCTTCGTCATAAAAAAACCCATAATTTTCTTTTAGGTCAGCGAGGCTTTCCGGATAACTGCCTTCCGTTGCATAACAGTAGGTAATACCTCGCACGAGAGCCTGTTCCAGAGTCTGGATTTCTTCGGTATCGGCTTTTGTGGAAACGGAAGAAATACCGAACCAGAATGCAAAAAAAACGGCGGCAAAAATACAGACTGTAATGATAAGGCTGCGGCGGTCCGAATTTTTTTTCCCTCCTGAAAAACGATTTTTCATGTAAAAGCCTCCTTTCGGTGTTCCTGCCATATGTATTTTGTCATACGTATCCTGCCATAGGCAATTTGTTCTGCCATATTTATAAGGAGGACATGATTCCCATTAACGGCAGCATGACGGACAACAGGATAACGCCGACAATCAGGGAAAGGATGATGACCAGGGCCGGTTCCACTTTTGCGGTCATGCCGGCAAATTTTTCATCAATGTCCGTTTCATATTGTCCGGCAATCGTGTGCATGACTTCGTCCAGTACGCCGGTGCGGGAGCCGATAATCGCCATTCTGGCGTAAATATCGGTAAATATTCCCTGTTTTTGCAGTACGTGGCAGAGATCTTCTCCGTCCGATACCAGACGGCAGCAGTCATCCAGCCTGCGTTGGAACGGTCCGGGTTCGGACAGGGACATCGTTTGCTGCAAACATTCTTCCGGGGTCAGGCCGCTGCTTAAAGTGAGAGCCATGCCGTTGGAAAAGCGATAGGCGGAAATCTGGTCGGACAATTCCTTTGTTCTTGCAAAACGATATAAAAACGCACGCGTCATTTTCTGGCCGGCAGAAGCTTTTACAAGGAAAACCACAAACGCTATGATCGCAGCCAGAATACAGATAAATACGATAAAATGGTCGTTTAAAAATTCACCGGCAATTAAGAGCGCGCGGGATAATCCGGTCATTTCGCTTCCGAGCTGTTTAAATACCTGATAAAAAACAGGCATGACTTTCGTAATCAGGATCAGAATCACAAAAATCATCATGACGGTCATGATGAGAGGATAGGAAACCGCATGTTTTATCGTCTGCGACAGATTGTATTCTCTTTCATAGTAACCTGCAAGCGAATCCATAACTTCATCCAGTTTGCCGGTCTGCTCGCCGATCTTTACCATCTGAAGCAAATACTCCGGAAAAATACCGGTATCCGTGAGGGATTCGTGAAAGTTCCCTGTTTTTAACATTGTTTTATAAATATGCGAAAGCAGTTTTTTTTCATTCAGTTCTTTTGCGTCATCCAGCATAATGGAAATTCCTTCTACGGAAGAAATTCCGGATTTTAATATCAGCGCCATCTGCGAGCAAAAGGAAGCTGCCTCTGCATGGGAGAGAGGGGTTGGTTTTTTGCTGCTCATAGGATCTCCTTTCTGAATGTCAGATTGGGACTGTTGACATCATG
>JAAWJJ010000081.1 GCA_022796875.1 Eubacterium sp.
GACTTTCCTAAAATCTTCTTTTACCAGATTATCCTTTTCTTTCCAGAAAATTTTATATTTCCAGATTATCCACTTCTTTCCGGAAAATCCTATATTTCCAAATTGTCTTTTTCTATAACAGGAATCCCGTTTCTTCCACGTTAAGCTTATTCTCCTTGCAAATCGGCATTTCCAAAGGAAAACGGAAGCAGTTCTTCCATAGCATTTTTACGGTAATTCCCCCGTCTGTCCATCTGATATACCGCAAATTCATGCGGGTTTACAAACTCTGCCAGAACCTGCCTGCAAACGCCGCACGGGGAAATATACCCGCTCCCGTCCCCGGCAATCGCGATCGCCGTAAAGGAACGTTTCCCCTCAGATACCGCTTTTACGACCGCAGTCCTCTCCGCGCAGACGGTCGGGGAAAAAGCAGCGTTCTCAATATTACAGCCCGTATATATCGTTCCGTCCGCACACAACAATGCGGCGCCGACCCGGAATCCGGAATAAGGGCTGTACGAATTTTCTTTTGCCTGTACCGCGCTATGTAACAATTTCTTCA
This sequence comes from Eubacterium sp., assembly GCA_022796875.1. Lineage (GTDB taxonomy): Bacteria > Bacillota > Clostridia > Lachnospirales > Lachnospiraceae > JAAWJJ01. The sequence goes on from JAAWJJ010000081.1 coordinate 545, forward strand.
GCGTAGTTTCTTCTATCGACATCATATCCCCCTCCTGACCTGAAAACACTTTAAAACATGGTACTTGCTCCGATCCTGTCACATCCTTCATTTAAAAACGCTTCCAAAGCTTCCACTGTGCGAATCCCGCCCGAAGCTTTTATTTTTACTCCCGTCCCCAGATGCTTTTTCAGCAGGCGGATATCCTCCAGTTTCGCACCGTCTGTCCCAAATCCGGTAGACGTTTTTATATAGTCCGCTTTTACCTCCGTAACAATCTGCGCCATACGGATCTTTTCTTCTTCCGATAGATAACAGGTTTCAATAATCACTTTTAAGATCCTGCCGGTCGCCTCATTTCGGATTTTCCGGATTTCCTCCTGTACAAATCCGTAATTTCCGTTTTTCACTTCTCCGATATTGATTACCATATCAATTTCGTCCGCACCGTCTGCAACCGCCTGCTTTGTTTCCGCCACTTTCGCTTCCGTGGACGCATTTCCCAGCGGAAACCCGATCACCGTGCAGACGTTCAGCTTTTCTCCAAAAATTTCCGATACACGTTTCACATAAGAACTCGGAATACAAACGGTAGCCATTCCGGAGCATATTGCTTCCTCACACAAATGTTTAATCTCTTCCCATGTCGTATACGCTTTTAACGCGGTATAATCAATATGCCGGTTTCTCTCTTTCTCCTGCATATTTTCCTCCTTTCAAAACCTAAACCTGCAGCTATACAGCTTTGCCGCAATTTCTCCTGTATATTTTAATACACTTCCCGGCAAAAATCCATACCGACAATTAACCTTTCCTGTATCTTACGCTATCGCAAATGACTTTTCACGGAGTAGGGAAAGTCACTAACCGTTTCGTCGTTTTCTTACAAAACGGCTTTATCCATAATTTCTAAAAATTGGAGATATAAAAAGTGTTATCGGAACTTTCGTTTTGCCGATAGATTTCCAAGCTGTGCTGCCAGAGAGGGAACCATTGACGGATTTTTCAGGATATCTTCTCCGGGAAAATGGGCGAAATGGATTCCCCCGAGTTCACTGTTTGAGGTTTTCCTCAAGGTTTGGGACGCACCAGGGCGGGACATGTTTTTCTTCCTTTCCAGCCTTTCTGGTTTTCCTAAAAGCGGCAGGAAAAGCACATTGTCCCGCCTCCGGTGCTCATCCGCCTGACAGAAAACCGAGTTTGAATCGGGGGAATCAAATCACATCCGCCCATTCCCGGAGATTAGATATTCAAAAAATCAGGAACCGGGTTCCCGGCTTTGGCAGCACAGTCGGAAATCGACACAAAAAGAGCAGATAACACTTTTTATATCACCATATTTATAGAAGTTTCAGATAAAGCCGTTTTGCCAAAGAAGCAATAAAACGGTCAGTATCTTCCCCTCTCCATGAAAAGTGACATTGCAGCAATTCCGCCTTGTAAAAAACGCTGGAATTGTTGACGGCTCTCCAAAAATTTTATATGATGATACCATATATATGCAAGAAAAGAGGTGTATCATCAAAATGAATAATATGAAAGATGAATGGACAAACATCTCTGCTATCCTGGAACTCGCCTCCCAATTGTCCATTGACAAATCAGGCGGACTGCCGCAGATTATTCTGTCGGTCATCCAGGACGGCGTATGCTTTATCAGCGAAGATCTGAGAGTACTGTATTCCAATATTGCATTGAAAGCCTGGTACGGTTACAGTGAAGAAAATGTTGTATCAAAATGCTATGAATTATATCATTTTCGGGATACTCCATGCGAAAACTGCCCGGTATTAAAAGCAATGAAAAGCAAACAGCCGGAAACGGCGATACAGACCTTTGAAAGCAAAGACGGAAAAAGGGAATGGCACCGCCTGTTTGCAGTGCCACTAATTAATGAAAACGGAAAAGTGATTTCCGTCATTGAATATGTTCGAAATATTACGGCAGAAAAGAAAAGCGTCATGGAAAAAGAACTGGTAAAAATGCAGAATCAGGTTCTCCAGGAACTGTTTGACGAACATCAGGAAGAAGTTCAGAAAAAAGAGCAAAAACTGGCACAAAATGTAAACCGGGTGATAGAATCTACATTAGATTACTTAAAAGGAATTTTGGACAGCAGCAGCTATGATATTGTAAGTACACAGCTTTCCATGCTGCTTACCGGAATCCCCTGTCAGGAAGAAGAAATCCTTTCTTCCTTATCTGAAAAAGAGCGTATGGTTGCAAGATTGGTTCGGGACGGCTATTTAAGCAAGGAAATCGCAGAGCAATTATGTATTTCCAAAAAGGCGGTCGATTATCACAGAACAAATCTCAGAAAAAAACTCGGACTCGAAAACGAAGACAATTTACAAAATTATTTAAAAACCCATTTGAAAATGTTGTGACCGAAACCGCCTTTACAGCTTTTTGTACTTTTCACAGAAAGAGTTTGCCCTTTTGCAATTTCATTATAACATCTGCTGCCCGCCGGAAAGCTTCAGCACATTCCTCCTGCTCTCTTCTTTTGTAAGCCCAGACGCTCCAGAACGGGCAGCGGAGGCAGTTTGGAAGTCAGAGCTGCATTTTCGGCAGGCGTCATATAATCAATCACTTTGCGTTCCGTTTCGCTCAAAGTGATTTCTTTATAACGGACAACGTCGGACGCCGCACCCGGCAATGCCCGACGTAAAAGTGCTTCCACACGCTTTAAGACGAGCTTTATGGAAAACGGTTTTGTAATATAGTCGTCCGCCAGTTTGTCAAAGCCTTTCACCTGATCGTCTTCCGCGTCCAGCGCTATTAAAAGAATAATCGGAGTCTGCGATTTTTGCCGTATCATTTCACATACGGTATATCCGTCGATCTTTGGCAGCATGATATCCCGCAAAATAAGGTCAAAATCCTCATAAAGATGTTAGCACTCATTTAAATTGAGTGCTAACTTTTTATTGACATTTTGCAGTTTTCGTATTAACATATTCACAGACTAAGAAAAAACAGAAAAAGGAGTGTATTAAATATGAGTGAAAAACATGGCAGCCTTTCCATCAGCAGTGAAAATATTTTCCCGGTCATAAAAAAATGGCTCTATTCCGACCATGATATCTTTTACCGTGAAATGGTTTCCAATGCCTGTGACGCTATAACGAAACTGAAAAAACTGGATCTGATGGGCGAATATTCTTTACCGGACGACTATGAAGCAAAGGTACAGATCCTGATCAGTCCAGAAAACAAAACCATTAAAATTATCGATAACGGTCTCGGTATGACCGCAGAGGAAGTAGACGAATATATCAACCAGATCGCCTTTTCCGGCGCGACCGACTTTTTGGAAAAGTACAAAGACAAAGCAAGTGAAGAGCAAATTATCGGCCATTTCGGCCTGGGCTTCTACTCTGCTTTTATGGTAGCCGATGAAGTACACATTGATTCCCTGTCTTACCGCGACGGCGCCCAGGCCGTTCACTGGGAATGTGACGGCGGCACGGACTTTACCATGAACGATTCCGAAAAATCTGACATCGGTACAGAAATTACGTTATTTTTAAATGAAGACTGTCTGGAATTTGCAAACGAATACCGCGCCCGGGAAGTCCTCGAAAAATACTGTTCTTTCATGCCGATCCCGATTTTCTTAAACAAAGAAAATGCGGAACCGGAATACGAAACGATCGACGCCGCCGACAAAACGGACAAAGATACCGTCATTGAAACGATCATTGAAGAAGCCAAAACAGAAGAAAAAGAGAATGAAAACGGCGAAAAAGAAATCGTAGAGGTATCTCCGAAAAAAGAAAAATTAAAAATTTTAAAACGTCCAATACCGTTAAACGACACTACTCCGTTATGGACCAGACATGCCAACGACTGTACGGAAGAAGATTACAAAAAGTTTTACCGTAAAGTATTTAATGATTATAAGGAGCCTTTATTCTGGATCCATTTGAACATGGACTATCCTTTTAACCTGAAAGGCATCCTATATTTCCCGAAAATCAACACCGAATACGATTCTATCGAAGGGAAGATCAAACTTTACAATAACCAGGTATTTATCGCAGACAATATCAAAGAAGTTATTCCGGAATTTCTGATGCTCTTAAAAGGCGTCATCGACTGCCCGGACCTGCCTTTGAACGTATCCAGAAGCGCGCTGCAAAACGACGGGTTTGTAACGAAAATTTCGGATTACATCACAAAAAAAGTAGCCGACAAACTGATTGGTATGTGCAAGACAGAAAAAGAATCCTATGAAAAATACTGGGATGATATCAGTCCGTTCATCAAATTTGGCTGCTTAAAAGATGAGAAATTCTGTGATAAAATGAATGACTACATCCTGTTTAAAAACCTGGATGACAAATATCTGACCCTGCCGGAATGTCTGACTGCAGAAGACGCTGAGTCCGATTCCGAAAATGCAGATGCCGCCGACACCGCTGAGTCCGATACGAAAAACGATACGGACAACGCCGATGCGGGCGCAGACACAGAAAGCACCGACACAGACTCCGAAGAAAAAGATACCCGCAAATCCGTTTATTACGTCACAGACCGCAACCAGCAGAGCCAGTATATCAATATGTTTAAAGAAAACGGCATGGACGCCCTGATTCTGGATCATAACATTGATGCCAACTTTATCCAGCAGTTAGAACGGCGCAACGAAAAGATCCGTTTTACGCGTATTGACGCCGACCTGACTGAAACGATGAAAGAAGACGTTTCCGCGGAAGATTTAAAATCTGCGCTGGAAACGCTGACCGGCCTGTTCCGCAATGCTTTGGGCAAAGAAAACCTGGAAGTACGCGTTGAAAAATTAAAAACCGCCGACGTTTCTTCCATGATCGTCTTAAACGAAGACGGCATCCGTATGCAGCAGATGATGAAAATGTATTCCATGGACGGCATGGACACCAGCATGTTTGCCGCGCCGGAAACTCTGGTTTTAAATCTGAATAACCAATTAGTAAACTACCTGTTGGAGCATGTAGATGGTCCAAACACAAATATGTTCTGCGAACAGCTTTATGATCTTGCGGAACTGAGCAATAAACCTCTTGCGCCGGAAGCCATGACAAAATTCATTTCCCGCAGCAATGAAATTATGATGCTGCTTGCGAAATAGTATTACGTTTCGGAAACGGAATCACGAAACCCTGAAATAGAACGGCGGAAAATACAACGGAAAATGGGACGAAATTCCAGATCTCAGAAATTCGTCCCATTTTTTTATATCCGTTTTTTATTTCCAGTATTTTTCAAAAGTTGTAAAAAAGGAATCCGTCGTCAGCTGTTCATTTGTATTTACTAACAATTCATTCCAGGCGTTAATATCAATATTGGAAGAAACCCCGGTAATATATTCGTCATAAACGGAATCAAACGCTTTTTCCCTGCGCTCCTGCGCAATCACTTCTTTATTTTTGGCCGTAAGCTCTTCATCAAATTTATTGACACAATATATAAAATAAAACCCCTGCTTTGTTTCGATACAGCCGCTGCACTCTCCGTTTTCCAGGACAAATGCGGCGTTTTCGATTTCTTCCGGCAGTTCTCCTCTGCCAAAGGTAAGATCCTGACTGTCCGCCTCATTATAATCGGCCAGAACTGCAAACTCCTCACCGTTTTTTAACTTTTCAGACAACAAATCCGCAGTATCTTTCGAGGTGACAAAAATCTGCTTTGCCTGCATAATCCGCGCTTCATCGTCGCTGACTTCTTCATTGACGCTGTCCGTTAAAGAAGCATACACAAGATTTGCCAGGGCATAATTGATATACATATCCTGAATACTTTCTTCCGTCGCATGAAAATATTCCACCTCTTCGGGCGTCAGCGACTGGAAATATTCTGCAGCTGACCGCCGGATCTGCTCTGACTGTTTATCCGACAGCGCAATTTCTCTCTCCGTGGCAAGTTCCGCCATGCACATTGTCTGGGCCATCTGCGTCACCGTCATGTTTTTAATATATTCTTCAAATTCCGGTAATCTTTCCGACTGCTTCATCAGATTGATTCCGTATTTTTTTCCATACAGATTCTGGTAATTGACCAAATAGACACGCGCCTGCGCCAATGTACAGATCTGATCTTCAATCTGAAACAACGTTTTGTTGCTTCCGGCCGACGAAATATCTGATGTAACTCTGTTTTCGCTGACTGCGAAACTCTCCGTTTCCCTGTCACAGCCCACTATCTGACAAAGCATCATCACTGCCAGTACGGCAACCGCAATACGATACAGCGGCCGTTTTTTTTCTGATGTATCTTTGATCTTCATCCCTTTTATCCTCATTGTATTCTACGGTTTAACAGGTTTCCAAAATGCTTGCCGCCACGCTCAGGCCGTTTGCCGACGCCTGCTGAAGTCCCCTTGTCACGGACGCCCCGTCGCCAACCGCCCTTAACCCCGGCAGGTTTGTTTTAAAATCTTTGTCCACAACTACTTTGTTGGAATAAAACTTTACCTCAACCCCATACAATAACGTTTCGTCGCTTGCTATTCCCGGCGTCACTTTATCGAGCGCCTTTAACATTTCTTCAATATCCACCATAATCCGATGCGGGAATACCAGCGATAAATCCCCCGGCACGGCGTCTTTTAACGTAGGTATAATATTATTCCGGAATAACCGTTCTTCCGTCGTTCTGCGCCCACGTCTAAAATCGCCAAAACGCTGCACCATAATTTTTCCGTCGCAAAGCATATTGGACAACTGCGCAATCTGTTTTCCATACTCGATCGGCGTCTTAAACGGCTTGGTAAAATTTTTTGATACAAGCAGAGCAAAATTTGTATTATCTGTTTTCCATTCACCGGATTTGTAAGCATGGCCGTTCACAACCGCCAATCCGTTATCATAGTATTCGGTTGCTACTTCTCCAGACGGATTTGTGCAAAAAGTCCTCACTTTATCGTCAAATGTCGGCGTATGATAAACCAGTTTTGCCTCATAAAGATTTTTATTTAAAAATTCCATGATTTCATTCCGGACTTCCACGCGCACACCGATATCAACCGTACCTACTTCCGTTTCGACCTGATGTTTATTACAAATACCGCTGAACCAATCGGCGCCTTCCCGTCCGACTGCCGCAATCGTTTCTTTCGCATAATATCTGGCGCCGTCTTCCGTTTCAACCCCGATGACATGTCCTGTATCCTCTGTCAGAAGATCGTTTACCATCGTCTGAAACAGAATCTTTACACCGCGCTGCTGCAAATGTTTCTCTAAACGGGAATAGATCTTGTATCCCTCTTCCGTTCCCAAATGGCGGATCGGGCACTCAATCAGCTTCAAATCCGCATGAATCGCTTTTCTCCTGATCTCACGGATCTCTTTTTCTTTTCCAACGCCGTAAACATTTTTATCTGCCCCGAATTTCAAATAAATATCATCTGATTTTTGAATCAGTTCTTTTGTTTCTTCGTAACCGAGAATTTCCGGAAGATGTCCGCCCACATCCGGAGAAAGGGAAAGTTTCCCGTCCGAAAAAGCGCCTGCTCCAGCGAATCCAGTCGTGATCGAACACGGTTTGCATCCCACACAGGACTTTGTCGTCCGTTTCGGGCACTGCCGGTTTTCGATTGCCCTCCCCTTTTCTATCATCAGGACTTTGAGTTCCGGCTTTTTCTCTGTCAGTTCATACGCACAAAAAATACCAGACGGTCCCGCTCCAATGATAATAACATCATATTGCATCAAAATATCCTCTCCTATCCTCCGGAAACACAGATATCAACCCCATGTCCCTTTAGTTCCTGATAAAGCCTTGCGACCGGCAAACCGACCACATTATTATAATCTCCGCATATTTTCTCAATATATGCCGCACACTTCCCCTGTATTCCATAAGCTCCGGCTTTATCATACGGTTCAGGGGTATTCAAATAACGTTCTTTCTCCTCTTCACTCATCGGATACATGGTAACGTCTGTTTTTTCATAAAAATGCAGTTCCTGCCATCCTGCGGCAGAAAAAATCCATACCGAAACCCCGGTATAAACCTGATGCGTATGCCCGGCCAGCAGCCCAATCATCCTTTCGGCATCCGCCCTGTCTTTCGGTTTCCCCAGAATCCGGCCGTTCACGGCTACAATCGTATCTGCGCCGATCACTAAAAGCGGCAATTCCCCTTCGATCATCTGCCGCCCCGTAGAAGTGGAAAAACCGCCTGCTTCATAAATTTTTTTTATAGAATCCGCTTTCTGCTGCGCCAGTTCCACTACTGCCTCATGCGGCATATTTTTCGTAATGATCTCTTCTGCTTCTGACGGATGAACTTTAAATTCCGCTCCAATCTGCCGCAGTAATTCTTTTCTGCGCGGAGAAGCAGATGCTAAAATAATCTGCATGGTTTTCTCCTTTTTCTTCTATAGATATCCTAATTATACTTGATTTTGCCTCTGTATACAATGTCTGAAAGAAAATTTCCTGAAACCCTGATGCAAACATGTTTTTTCTAATTCTTCCGCACGCTTGAAAAATAAATATAAAATGATAAAATATATAACAGTTAAAGATACATGTTAAAAATGCAACAAAAAGAAAGGATTAACTACTATGGATTTCCTTGCACTTGCAAAAAAGCGTTATTCTGTACGCAGTTATTCAAACAGAACAGTAGAAGACGAAAAACTCGACAGAATTTTACAGGCCGCTCATGTTGCTCCAACGGCAGCAAATCGGCAGCCTGTACATTTGATCGTAGTCCGGGAACAGGACGGTCTTGCGAAAATAGGAAAAGCGGCCAACATATACGGCGCTCCGCTCGCAATCATAGTCTGCGCCGATCATAATAAAGCATGGACACGCCCGTTTGATAATAAACAAAGCGGCGATATAGATGCTTCCATTTTGACCGACCACATGATGCTGGAAGCGACGGAATCAGGCTTGGGTTCCGTATGGATATGCTATTTCCAACCCGATATCATACGAAAAGAATTCAATTTGCCGGATCATCTTGAACCGGTTAATATTCTGGCAATCGGATATTCCAATGAAGAGGCTGCCGACCCGGAGCGTCACTCGCAGGCCCGTATTCCGATTGAAACGCTGGTATCATACGAAAAATAAATATTACTGATATCAACCGACCGGATTATAAATCCTCAAGATATTCCTCCAGGCAGATTCCTTTTTCGTATATTTCTTTCGCCGCTTCTCTGCCTACGTATCTGTAATGCCATATTTCTTCCGCCGTCCCGGTAATATCCGTTTTATTCCCGGGATAGCGGAAAATAAAGCCGTATTTATAGCTGTTTTCCTGCAGCCATAAATAAACGTCGTAAACCGCTCCGTTAATATCTACCGCAAAACCGAGCTGATGTTCGCTGTACCCCGGCACGGCAACCCACTGCTCCGCCTGCTTTACGGCTTCACTCTCGGAATATCCTTCTTCTTTGAACTTATTCACCTTTTCGTCATACAGGCTCTGCTGCTTTTCCTGTGTCCGATAACCGGATACTACCATCGGCAGTTCTCCCTGGTTTCCCTCCCTTGCCGCTTCCAGCATTTCCATCAGAGGTTCGTAAATACGCTCGTCCACATGTTCCCCGCCCTCTACCTCGACCAGATTTACATTGTAATCGCCCGGAATCGGATTTTCCTTATTGACAAGCGTTAATTTCCACGGTTCCTTTTCTCCGGTATTCTGTATGCGGTTATCGTTTTGATCTGATTCCTGCCGTATACTATTATGGTTTTCCTGTGCTTCCTGCTGTATATCGCTGCGAACATTTTCCGCTTCCAGACCTATACCGCTATATTTCTCCCCGACTTCATCAAAACCAAACAGATAAAGGCTGCCTGCCAATACCGCGCCGAAAAGTAAAATACCGATTAATAAAAAATGCCGGCGGCGTCTGTGTTTTCTTCGTTTTTTCCGTCGATTATTTCGACTCATGTCAGTATTCCCTCTTTCTTCACCAAACAAATATATTTTATGTGCCCCTGCGTTTCGTTTCTGAAAAACGCTCTTGCTTTGATATGAATATAATATCAAAAACAAGAGCGCAATTTTTTCGTTCCGTATGATAGGCCTCTCAATTTTTTATATGGATTTTCTTACAATTTTCCTACAGCAGAATTTTTTACGGCAATCATCATGCTGTTTACATTTTGAACAGAAAATAAGCGTACCACTATTTGTCATAGTCCGTAAGTTATCACAAAAAGTGCTTGCATTTATTTGAGATAACCTTAGAACTATGATTTGTAGTATTGAGTGCCAATGGAAGCAGCATGGTTTATTATGTCACCAATATAATCACAGAAAAACCCTCTGTCGAAAACCAGTCACATTTCATAGCAGGGCAAGAAAACCTCTTCCCTCTTCTCGTCCTCTCACCACTTTCCCTATATCCCAAAACAACCATTCTCTCTCTTCTGAATGCCGAGAGAAAAAAGAGAAGAAGAGAACCTTGAAGTGTGATCTTCAAGGTTCTCGATTTGATTCACTTCTATTGACTTTTTGTTACCCCATCAGCAAAAATTATCTTCTGCGGAGAGGAAAAACTTATTCTGCAAAAACAACAACTTCCAGTATACTACTTTTGGGCGATAGCCGCCTGTGCGGTATTGGTACTGGGGATGACTTTTTCCCCTGCAATAACAGTGCAATATCTCTCACTAATAACATATTGCTATGTATTGAGGACTCTCCGTCCTCAGAAGTTTCTTCCTTTTCCTCTTTGATATAGACAGTCGGCTGATTTTTTCTACCCTCCACCACCATATCAATCTGCTGCGGCTCCATAGCACTCAAATTCATAAACCACGCAAAATGGTTATTTCCCTGTGGAATGATCCTTGCTACAAATTTATCAACAATACTATCATCCACTTTGGGACCGGAAAAATCAACCACCTCACTCAATGTTGCTTTTATTTTCTCCCAATTCAAACCGTCCTCCGGTGTAGTTTCTGACGCAAGACTCTGTTCTTCCAATTCCAGTTCATAGCCCTCAAGCTCTTCTTCCAGCTTTTTCCGCCTGCTTCGATATTCCTCGGTGGTAATATCCCCCTCCGTTCTTAAATCAATCAGGTTATCAATCTTATTTTTAATTTTCATAATCTTTTTTTGAGTAGTGATGGATTCTGTCTTTTTATCCATATTTGCCTGATAACATTTCTTTAAGATTATGCAGGCTTCCTGAATCGCCTCGCTCCTGTCCTGCCAGATTTCCTCCATGAGCCTTTTACACATAACCTCTAATTTCCAATCGGCTACCATCTGCATATCACAAAATCCAGTGTCATCTAATCCCTGTTCCCTGCGCTTCTTTGCGGAACCATTATTAAGCTGATTATAACACTGATAACCATATGATATTGTCAATATTGGTTGACACTTTTTTTACAAGGATATTCCTGCCTAAGCTGCAGCATCCAGAGATTCATAATATCTTTGTCGTTTAACCATAGG
>JAAWJJ010000082.1 GCA_022796875.1 Eubacterium sp.
GCAAGGCATACCCTCATCAAACGTGCTTGACGCCGCTGTTAGGAAAACCAGAAAGGCTGTCCAGGAAGAAAAACATGTCCCGCCTAGGTGCGTCCCAAATCTTGAGGAAAACCTCAGACAGTGAACTCGGGGAAATCCATTTCGCCCATTTTCCCGGAGATAAGGGATACTTGAAAATTCTTCCAATGTTTCCCTCTCTGGCAGCACAGCCTGGAAATCTATCCGTATACAATTTATTCCGATAATATTTTTTATGTACTTTTATTCCAGATTCTGCAAAAACGATTTCGCAGGAAAACACCTGAACTGTCAATGTCCCCGAAAAAATAACCTGGCATCAGCCACACGGACCGTAACCAAAACAACGAAAATCGAAAGGAGAAAACTAATATGAATTCAGCAGAAAAACTCGAAAAAATGCTTCGTCTGGAACCGCCGAAAGACAGAAGCGAAATTCCTTACATGCCGCAGATCATTACCTGGGCAGGTACCTGCGCCGGTATGACGCAGGCGGAAATCTGCCTGGACGTGGACAAAAATATCGAAGCGCTGGACAAAACGTTTGCCACAATCGGCAAACCGGACGTGATGATGTGCACCCCTATTCTGGATACCACTTTTATTATGGGACTGCCTGTCCGCCTGCCGGGCAAAGACCTGCCGGAAAACGCGCTCTACCAGTTTGTGGAAACAGACCAGTTCGATCTGCAGGACGGAGAAGAATACGCACGCATCCTGCAAATGGGCTGGCAGGCCTGGAACGGCATGATTATGTGCAAAATCCAGAATCCGCCATTTACCGGCCCGGAACAACTGATGGCGCGGTTCGGCCAGATGGGCGCCAACGCCGCTAAATTTGCAATGCATTTTATCCCGCAGGGTATCCAGCCGCTGACACACTCTGCCTGCGCGCCGGTATTTGACACATTGTCCCAGACCCATACGATGGAAGAATTTTGTTACGACCTCTACGATTATCCGGATGAAATCAAAGCCGTACTCGAAAAATGTACGCCGGACGTGATCGGACAGACCGTCGGAACCGTAAAACAGGCGCACGGCACAAGAGCCGGAATTTACGCGATGCGTTCCAGCGCAACGTTCATTTCACCGGATACTTTCTACGAGATCGCATGGCCGTCCTTAAAAACAATGATCGAAGCTTTCTGGGCGGAGGGTATCACCAGCGTACTCCACGCAGACGGAAACTGGCTTCCGATGCTGGACTTCTTCCACGAAGTACCGAAATCATCCGTACATTTTGAATTTGACGGAGATACGGATATGCACAAAGCCTACGAAATCCTCGGCGGATGGCACAGTATGCGCGGAGATGTCCCTGCTTCCATGCTGGTTTACGGCACGCCGGACGAAGTGACGGAATACTGTGAAAACCTGATCTGCGATATCGGCATGAAAGGCGGTTTCATGTTGGGCAGCGGATGTGAAGTGCCGCTGAACGCCAAACTCGAATGTGTAAAAGCAATGGGAGATTCGTTAAAATAGCCATGCAGGCATGGCAGGACAACTCTCTGCCTGAGGGGAAATACAGAAACGGGGCGATTTTTAAGCCCCGTTTTCATGCTCCCCGTTATTTTACTGTTACACTGTCGCTTCAACCAGTACTTTATCCCCAATGACAATTTCTTTCACTCCGATTTCTTTTTTCCGATTAAAGTTAAAACTGATCATATAACCTTTCCTGACATGGTAATCATCCAGATAACCGGCAAGCTGTTTTTCCCCACGTTCCTTATATTCTTTTCCATGCCATATTTTCAATTCTATAATATATTGTTCGCCGCGATAATCCACAATCACGTCTGTCCGCCGCAGTCCTCTTGTCCGCGACTCAATATAATAATTACCCGTACCGTTGATAATCGGCCGTAAATACAAAAGAAAATATAACCGCCCCTCTTCTTCTACAAATGTATCGTCCCGATCTCCGTACAACTCATGAAAATGTTCCGTAAATTTCTCCAGTATCCGGCGCATATCCAGCCGGCCGGCCGTAATAAACTGATTCCGATCCTGCAAAGACGCTTTATAAATATCCAACCCCTGCAGCTCGGCCGCCGAAAGATAACGGTTATATAATCTTGTTTCAAATATACGGTTCGCTATCTGTACCGTGCCGTTTTGATTTTTAATAAATCCAAACATTGCCGCAATATCTATCGCCGGTTCATCCGAATTATAAGCAATATTTTTTCCTGTAAATAAAAGCGAACGGATCATGGCATCCAGATTCTGATATTTTGTCAGTTTTTCATTTAAAGATTCAAACAAGGTATTTTTCTCAATCAAAATTATTTTCACTGCCTCCATCAACCCGTTTTTTGTCCAGGCTGACTGCAGTGTCCCGAATTCTGGAAATCCGCTGACCTGTTCGTCCATAAGTTTACACAGCCGGGATACCAGAAACGGGTATCCGGAGGTATAATCATAAAGAAAACCGGCCATCATTTCAACGTCCATACCCGTATGGCAGTCTTCCTCATATTCACGCAACATTCCGGCAATATCTTTCCGTGAAAAACTCATATCAATTTTGAAGTCTGCGGCAATATTCCAGGGGCTGTTACCCCCATGCTCTTCTTCCGGCTGTATTTTACGTTTCAGGTTTTTGATATCATACACGCCTGCCAATATCACAGAATGAAACGTCGGCTGTTTCACACGCCTGATAAAATACGCGCGGAGCTGTGCCAGAAAATCAAGGAACACCTGATGGTTTCCCGCGCCGTCCGCTTCATCGATCATTAAAACAATCGGTTTGTCGGAAACGGCGCAAATATCGCTCAATATTTCAAACAGTCCTTTCATTGCAAAATACGGACTTCGTTTATCGACTTTCTCCTCCAGTTCCTGCATAAGGGCTCCCATTTTTTCATTGGCCGACGACCGAATCCGCTTCATAATCCTTAGAAAAGTACCGGCAAAAGACAACGAAAATGTATTTTCACTTGTAAACTCAGCATTGCCAAACGTTTGAAAATCCATGGATACCACATAATAATCTCCCTGCAAATAGTCTTCCAATGACAGCATAAGCGTCGTTTTTCCGTACTGCCGGGCCTGATTAATGGTAAAATACATCCCCTCGTCGATCATATTTTTGATCTCTTTCAGACGTTCATCCAAATTCACCATATAATGTATTTCAGGCATACAAACCGCTGCCGTATTAAACTTTTTCGCCATATTCACACGCCCCTCTGAAATAGATTTTGCAAACTCCAGTTATGTGGTTCTTTTCCTGTTACTGCTATTTATCAAATCTCTCAAATATCTTATCCGTTTGCAGTTCTAATTTATCATACCGTTTCACTCATTGCAAGACCGGAAAAGACCCGGCTTTACAGGCACGGTATCTTCCGTTAATTTTCCTTAAAAAACAACAAAGCTGCCGCATTGATTTTAATGCGGCAGCCCTTGTTTTCACAACTTTAAGGTTTTATTTGTCGTCTTCATCCTGATTATTTTTACCCATTTTGTACCAAATACCCTGAAGAACCATAAAAAATACCATTGCAATAACGACGCAAAGCATCCAGATCTGTGTCATATCCATAACATCAATCCTCCTTATCCACGTTAATCAGTTCATCACTGTCACCGAACTTATTGAATTTGCCGATTCCAAACCCGATTCCAGTAATTATGAATACGATAATGACAGTATAAATAATTGTAGATATAACCATTTGCATAACCCATTACCTCCTTATGCTTTTTTCTTCTTAATATCAACATACAATCCTTTTTTACCCGGTAACACTGCAGTCAGGATCACGCCCAGTATCAGGGAGAAAATCAGGGATATGTAGTTCACATGGAAGTTCGCCAGTCCCAGCGCATCCTGCAGTCCGAACGTGGACCAGATACACACTGCGATCCAGGTAACGACAAACGTAATCACCGTCGCCATTTCGCTTCGTTTCCACCAGATACCGATTACCGCCATTACGAATACCGGAATACCGAATGAGAAAATCCAGTTAACCATCGGTGTCGGCAGCGGCTGGAAGTTACAAATCAAAATGGAAACCACGCCGATTACGAAGATCAGGATACGGGACAGTTTGGTCTTCTGTGCTTCCGTTGCTTTCGGTTTATACAAAGTATACATATCGTGTGAAATAATCGTCGCCGGAGCCAGTGCCATAACCGCAAAGGAAGAAAGGTCTACGCCAAGGAATCCCATAGCAAGCAGCGCTACTACCGGTTTCGGACAAAGTTCGATAATCATCATCGGGGACATCATCATCGGGCCTGCTTCTCTGTAAGCAATGATAGAGAAAGCAGCGATACCGATCAGTGCCGGGAGAATACAGAAACATCCGTTAATCGTTCCTGCATACCAGATAGATTTTTTCACTTCTTTATTTGATTTTGCCGTTGCAATCGGCTGATATCCGGTCTGCGCCATACCATGGAATAAAGATGCTCCCAACGCTGCCGGAATAGCAAAACCGATAATCAATGCGGAGTTACCGAAAATACTCGTCATCCAGGCCGTTTCCTGCTGAGCTTCCACGGTCTGCTGAACTGCATCCCAGCCGCCCGGCAGATTTACGCACAGACAAATAAATACTGCAATCAAAGCCACATACATCAAAATAGCGTTGATCAGGTTCAGCCATGCGATCTCTTTCATACCTGCCAGCACTACGTACAGCATTGCCAGAATACCGCCGATCACCGCACAGACAAAGTAGTTTAATCCTGTCAGCATGGATAATGTAATTGCAATCGTTTCTACTTCAAGACATGTCATGGCGATACCAAGAGCCGCGTTAATGGCGGACGTCATGATACCCGCTTTCTTACCAAAAATATGTCCTAAAAATTCACCGACGGTTTTTGCGCCGGATCTACGGATCCACGGTCCCGTCACGTTCGTGATAACAACCATCATAACCGCACAGGCAATACCGAACCAGACAGCGATGACACCCATATCAAAAGCATTGGCACAAGTACCCCAGTTATGTGCGGAACCAAGCAAAGTCAGCGCAAGGGTAATACCTACCAGTGATGCCGGAAGCCCGCCGCCTGCAAATGCAAATCCGCCGGCTTCTTCTACGCCTTTTTTCTTGTTTCTGCGGTTGATAAACATTCCGATTCCCAAAATAGAAACAAACTCATAGAGCAATACAACAATCAATACAGCTATGTTCATATAGATCTCTCCTCCATTCTCTGTTTTCCGTTTCCTTTATGATGCTTTTCGTTTCCTTTATATGTGTTGTTTCGTTGCTGTGATAATACTGCTCCAATCTTTCCGCTTTCATCTTACCTTCCCGACGGATTTTTTCCAAATATCAAAATTGAATACAGGTATCCGTTTTTGTTATTCACTTTCGGCATCATATCTATAACAATTTTGCATACGCCTATGTCAGTTCTCAATTTGCCAGAAAAGAATTTCTTTTGCTATAATAGTTTTAAGATAATTACTGACAATCTTTCCATTAAAAGCAATCAAACAAATAAGGTTTCGAAAAAAGAAATCAGGTAAACAGTAAGGAGGTTTTTCATAATGAAAGAAATGACACCAAAAGAGAGGGCTCTTGCATTCTTTCACAACGAGCCAGTAGATGAGGTTCCAACCGATGAAGGAATTTTCGTGCTGTTCAATCCGGAAGGTTATATGGAACGTCCTGTATTCAGTAAAATTCAAAAAGAAATTTACGGCACCGACTGGTTCGGCGTACCATGGCAGTATGAAGCTAACGTAGACGCTCAGGCGCCGGATCATACCAAACCGCCTATTATGGAAGATATCTGTGACTGGCGCGAACTGGTAAAATTTCCGGATATTGAAAACTGGGACTGGGAAGCAGCCGCAAAGACCGACAAGATAGACGAAATCGACCGCGAAAACAAAGTATTTGAAATCATGTTTGTAAACGGACCGTTTGAACGTCTGCATATGTTGATGGGATTTGAAAACGCATTGTGCGCATTACTAACGGATCCGGAAGAAGTAGAAGCATTTTTCGACGCTTTTATGGAATGGAAAATCCGTTTAATGGAAAAAGTCATCCAGTACTACAAACCGGATGTACTGATGTTCCATGACGACTGGGGAACCCAGAACAATATGTTCTTCTCTCCGGATATCTGGCGCGAACTGATTAAGCCACAGATCAAAAAGGCAGTAGACCGCTGCCATGAACTGGGCGTACAGTTTGAAATGCATTCCTGCGGCAAGATGGAAGCTATCGTACCGGAATTTGTAGAAATCGGCATTGATTCCTGGCAGGGAATGGAAATTAACGATATTCCTGCCCTTAAGAAAAAAACAGGCATGAAGCTGGGTTATCATGTGACCCCGGATTATCAGAAATACTTTGCCGATTCTCTGAGCGGGGAAATAGACGAAGAAGATCTGCGCGCGCGCATCCGCGAACAGTTCTACAAATGCGCAGAAGGCTACTGCTATTTTCCTATGTTCCTGCCGTTTGGCGGACGGACTACGGAAATCCAGATCGAGGAGATTACAAAATGCAGTAAAACCGTGTACAAAGACAATAAGTAATTTTTTCCTATACTTTATTATAATCCGAAATAATTTGAAAAGAAAAAGGGACCCGCTTTAATCGTAATTAAAACGAGTCCTTTTTTCACTTTAATTAATGATAACAAATCTGTCCGGCCTATGCTTCGATTTTAATGTCATCGATCATCTGGCGAATTTCGTCATCGTCATATCCTGCGAAATCCGGAATATGGATCAGGCCGCCTTTCAGCGCAGCCTCCAGGATCTTATCATACAAATGAACCGCCAGGTCATGCGGCAGCATTACTACATTATGATTGATGCCTTCCATTGTATACACCTGAATCTGGTCGTCCCTTTTTCCCGGAACCAGTGTGCATCCCATACAGTTTAAGCAAAAGCCCATTGGTTTGTTATCATCAATAATTATAAATGTTTTCATGGTATCCTCCCTGTCTGCTGTTTTCGCCGTTGTACAAAAACAATATGTATACCGGCTGTTTTTTTACAAGTCCACAGTAGCACCATATGACAGGAAAGTCAACGAGTAACTTTTTTCTCATTAGTAACCTGAATCCACAGGAAGGGGCGTCGTCAGAATATGAATACGTCGCAGATGAAGCTGTTTTTAACAGCAGCACAGCACTTAAACTTTACAAAAGCTGCCGACCAGCTGGAAATTTCACAGCCCACATTGAGCCGACAAATTTCCAACATAGAATCCGAACTGAACCTGATGCTTTTTATCCGCAATGGCCGGGAGTTAAAACTCACGCCTGCCGGACGGGCGCTGGCCGATACTCTGTCCCAGGTATACCATAATTATCAAAATGCGGTATCACAAGCACAGCAAATTCAGCGCGGACTGAACGGGGAACTGCGGATCGGCATCCTGCACGGCACTTATGTATCCGATTTTATGCCGGAAATCGTACAGTATTTTCAGGAAAAATATTCCTATGTGGAAATCAGCTTTATTTATGATTCTTTCCAGTCGCTGCAAAATAAACTGTACGACAATACCCTGGACATCAGCTTTACCACACAATTCAACGTCATAAATAAAGAGTACCTGCTCTATACGTATGTAGAACACACCCATGATAATCTTCTGATGAACCGGTTCCACCCTCTCGCCAGACGAAAGAACCTGTCACTGGCCGACTGCAAAAACGAAACGTTTATATTAATTTCCGAAGAAGACTGCCCGGAATCTTCCCGGCTGATTATTGATGCCTGCCGGGAACAGGGTTTTTATCCGAAAATTTCCTTTGCGCCGACCCTGTACGACCTGATGCTAAATACGGAAGCGGGAAAAGGCATCACGATTTTGGACACCCGGAATATGCTGCGCCTGGATCCGCATATCAAGTCGTTTCCGCTGTTAAATATGAAGTGGGATCCAAGCCTGGTAGCCGTATGGAACCAGAATAATTTCAATCCGGCAATTCCGGTTTTTATGGCCCGGTTAAACCAGTTTTCCAAAAACCGCCCGCTTTTATAAGTTCCTGAAAACAATCTCTGATCTAACGGTATATCCGGATTCCGTTTCAAACCCGCTGCATGCATACGGAAACCGTATGGATAGATTACAATTCTCCTATAGTTGATATTCTTCTCTGATGTTACACTGATTACAACATTAAGATTTTCATTTACGAACTATAACAACAGGAGGTATTTTTATGTCTGAACTTCATCCGAAATTTATCGAACGCAGCCAATTGCTGGACGATTCCATCGCATGTAAACGCACGGATCGCTGCCTGACCGCGCCGTTCTACACCTATCTGCCGATCCTGCTCTACAACGAAACAACGATTGCAGACACGATGAAAGACTGGCGAAACGCCATTCCGTCCTACTATCGCTATCACGAAGAATTTCAGCCGGATCTGGCATACGGCCCGGAAGCTATCTTCCCCGGCTCCGCACTGGAGGCTCTGGACTGCCAGTTTGTCCGTTGGCCGGGCAAACATTTTCCGGATTCCAAAATCGGTTTTCAGGTACTGGATCAGGAAGACGGTTACATGCATGAGGACGAATATCTGGAATACGCGGAAGACCCGACCGGGTTCCTTATGAAAAAAATCCTGCCGAAACACTGGAAAAAGCTGGAGGGTTTTGCAAACCTGGATTTTTCGATGGCAGTCTGGCACGGCATGTTATACAGCACGCTCCCTGCGCTGGATCCAAAAGTAAAAGAAGCTTTTGACGCAATCATCGACTGCTCCAAAATCATGGGCGAACAGGTTGCCGCCGACGGAGAATTTTATGCGACAATGGCGCAGAAAGGGTTCCCGTCCGGGGCCGACCTCGTAACATCCGCTCCGTTTGATATTTTTAACGATACGTTAAGAGGATTTCTAAACGTATCCATGGACATGTACACCTGCCCCGACGAATTAAAACAGGCGGTGGATGCGGCTACCAAAATACAGGTACGCTATCTGAAAAATACCATCAAATCCCGCCCGCTCAAAATTGTCGGCTTCATGCTCCACAACGGCTTCGATATGTTCATGAGCAAAGAACAGTTTGAAACGTTCTACTGGCCGGGACTGAAAGCATGCATAGACGTATGCGTAGAAAACAACGTCATTCCATGGATCTACGTAGAAGACAGTTTCATGGCCAAACTGGATATTCTGGAATGCGACTGTCCGGCCGGCAAAGTCATGTTTACATTCACCGGAACCAACGACATGAAAGCCATTAAAGAACGCTGGGGCGGCCGGTACTGCCTGAAAGGCGGCCTGCAGGGCAGCGTGCTGGAATACGGCACCAAAGAGGACGTGGTAAAAATGGTAAAAGAAGCGATCGATATTTACGCACCGGGCGGCGGCTTTATCCTGGATACAGATGTTACGCTGGATAACGCAAACCCGGAAAATCTCCGCGTATTGTTTGAAACTGCAAAAGACTATATGAAATATTAAGATACGAACATAATAGTTGTATTATAACTCGAAAAAGGAGCTTTACGGCTCCTTTTTCAGCCGTTTGGAACGGTAAGTGATTGTAAAATACTTTAATAAATACGACAGGTTACTAAGATAATCCATAAAAAACATTTCTTTCCAGTAAACGCTTGATAACACGGATATTTTTCTGATATAATGTATTCAATGTAACAAAATGATAAAATTGTTACCTTTTGTTATTTCATTTTCAAGACAAAAAGAGGGAGGATATTTTATGAAAAAACCTGGCAAACTGTTATCCATTGTACTGGCAGTCGCTTTATCGCTCAGTATATTTACCGTACCGGATTTTCCGGTAAAGGCTTCAAGTCCGGAAAACCCCGAAACACTGTCCGCTGACAATAACCGGAGAGGCGGTAACACCGTAACAAACGGAGGCGTAGATCGCAGAATAAAAGCCGCAGGTATTACATCATCATATATGTCGCTGAATAATTCCTGGATATCGGGAAACATTGGCGTCAAGGATGAAGTGGATTTTTATTCATTTACGATTACAAAAGCCGGATGGGTTACTGTTCTTTACCAGGGACACAGTATCGGCGATTCTTATGTACAAATACTTGATAAAGACCTGTCAAAAGAATATGCGAAAGCTAATGTATATACGTCAAGTAACCAGGCTCCTAAAACAAAGGACTTCAGACTGGCTCTTGAAGCGGGAACTTACTATGTTAAAATATGGGGATATGGCAATCATACCGGTGATTATAAACTGAAAGGTTCATTTGAAGCAGCCAATAATAACGAACGGGAGATTAATAACGACTTTTCCACTGCAATGCCCCTGAACAAAAATCAGACGGTAACCGGTTTTATTTCCATTGATGACAGACTGGATTTTTATAAAATAAGCGTTCCTCCAAACAAAGGGATTCGGCTGATTTATACTTCTTATATTGGAGATTCCTATCTTGAGGTATGGAACAGTGATTTTATAAATATTCACACAAAAAATCATTATGGCTCCATTTCAGAAACAAGCCCGCGTACTTATGTATATGAAAATGAAGAAAATCTGCCGGCAGGTACTTATTATGTAAAGATACGTCCATATGGTTCCCATACCGGCAAATATGTGCTGAAATATGAATATAAAATTCCGGTAAACAGCATCAAAGTTTCCGGGAAAAAACAGATGATTGCAGGTACAAGTACCAGGCTTACAGCAACCGTAAACCCATCCAATGCAACACATAAGGACATTTCCTGGAGTTCTGGAAATACTTCGATTGCATCTGTGGACAATAAGGGCAAGGTAACGGCACATTCTGTCGGAAAGGTAAATATTACCGCGTCTGCAACAGACGGCAGCAACCGCACAAAAATCTTTACGATTATTGTTACTCCAAAGAAAATGCAAAGGCCATATGTTTATAACTCGGGAAAGCGAAAGATGTATGTGAGCTGGAGATGGCAAAGCGGAGTATCCGGCTATAAGGTTCAGTACAGTAAGAAGAAAAACTTCAAAGGTGCAAGGACAATCAAAGTATCCAAAAACAGGACATCCAGGACAATATCAAAGCTTTCTAAATCCAAATATTATGTACGGGTTTGTGCATATTATAAATCAGGCCGTAAAACATACAATGGAAAGTGGAGCAGCGTTAAAAGTGTAAGAATCAGAAAATAAGAGAAATAACTGGCAGGATGTTATATTTAAAGCTATATGGCGAAAAAGCGGCGGTTAACGCCGCTTTTCTTTTTTGCACGTTTTTGTTATTATAGAAAAAATACCGACAGTGAAGAGGCACACGGCAGCGTTATTGTTTTCTGGTAATCAAAAAACGGGGTAGTAAACCAATATGACAATATCTCAGATAAAATATTTTGTAACGGTAGCAAAATGCCTGAGCTTTACAAAACTACCATAACATATTATACTTTAAGAGGCCTGAAGAGAAATAAAAAATATTATGTAAGGGTGCGTGCTTTTGTCAAAGACGGAAAGAAATATTATTACAGCAACTGGAGCAACAGAAAAACCTGCCGGACAAAACGATAATTATATTTCCATGAATTACGGGGGGCTGTTGCAAAAGTAGATGAATCATCTACTGGAGCAACGGCTTCTTTTTTCTATCTAAAAATAAAAAGCAGGTTCCGAAGAACCTGCCATCCATG